>JAOTWE010000014.1 GCA_029863065.1 Betaproteobacteria bacterium | reverse complement strand
GCTCATCTACGGAGACAAATGAAAAAAGGCCTTGCCGAAACGCTGGAGCGCATCGCCGCCATCATCGACAGCCGGCGCGGCGGCGACCCCGAGACGTCCTACGTCGCGCGCCTGCTCGGGCCCGACGAGGACGCGGTGCTGAAGAAAATCGGCGAGGAGGCCACCGAGACGGTGCTCGCCGCAAAAAGCGGCGATCGGCTGCACCTCGTGCGCGAGACCGCGGACCTGTGGTTCCACTGCCTGATCCTGCTCGCGCGCAACGGCCTCGGGCCCGGTGACGTGCTCGCCGAGCTGCACCGGCGCGAGGGCATCTCCGGCCTCGACGAAAAGGCGGCAAGGAAGAAGCGATGAGCGATGCGCAGTGCCTGTTCTGCCGGATCGTGCGCGGCGAGATCCCGGCGAAGAAGGTGTACGAGGACGAGGACGTGCTCGCGTTCCACGACATCCGGCCGGTGGCGCCGGTGCATTTCCTCATCATCCCCAAGGTGCATGTGCCGACCCTGTACGAAGCCGATATGACGCAGCACCGCGCGCTCGGCAAGATGCTGGCGCTTGCCGGCGAGCTGGCGAGTAAGGAAGGCGCTGTGGATGGCTTTCGCACCATCGTCAACACGGGTCGGGTCGGGCATCAGGAGGTGTATCATGTGCACATGCACGTGATCGGCGGACCGAATTCGCTCGGTCCCATGATCCTGAAACAGAAATAGGAGGGTTTATGGGCTCGTTCAGCATCTGGCACTGGCTCATCGTCCTTGTCATCGTGATGCTGGTGTTCGGCACGAAAAAGCTGCGCAACATCGGCACGGACCTGGGTGGCGCGGTGCGCGGTTTCAAGTCGGGCATGCGCGAAGGTGGCGAGAAGGCCGACGACGACGGCGCCGCCCCGCAGGTCACCGGCAAGACCGTCGAGGGCGAAGTGAAAAGCAAGACCGAGTCGAAGGCCTGAGCGGCCTTCACAGCCGGCCGAGGCGGGCGCCCTAGGGCGCCCTTTGTTTCTCAAGGCGCCGCATGTTCGATCTGGGATTTTCCGAGCTGATGGTGATCGCGCTGGTGGCGCTCATCGTCATCGGTCCTGAGCGCCTGCCGCGCGTGGCGCGCACCCTGGGCCACCTCGCGGGACGCCTGCAGCGCTACGTGGCCGACGTCAAGGCGGACATCAACCGCGAGGTCGAGCTCGACGAGCTGCGCAAGATGCGCGATTCCATGCAGGAAGCGGCGAGCGGGATGGAGTCGAGCTTCAAGGAGGAGCTGGACAGGACCGAGTCGGAGCTGAACGCGGCGGCTGAAGGCAAGGCGGGCGCCCAGGTTTCGACGCCGCCGCAAGCGGCGGGGTCGATCGAAGAAAAGCAAAAAGCGTGAGCACGCAGGAAACATTCGTCTCCCACCTCATCGAGCTGCGCCAGCGCGTAATGCGCGCGTTGTTCGCCTTCGCCGTGATGTTCATCGCGCTGTTCCTGTGGCCCGGATCCGCGCCGATCTACGATTTTCTCGCCGCGCCGCTGACGCAGGCGCTGCCCGAGGGCGTGAAGATGATCGCCACCGGGGTGATCACGCCGTTCATGGTGCCGGTCAAGGTCACCGCCATGGTGGCGTTCATGGTGGCGCTGCCCGTGATTCTGTACCAGGCTTGGGCGTTCGTCGCGCCGGGGCTCTACGAGCACGAAAAGCGCCTCGTGCTGCCTGTGATCGTCGCCAGCACGGTGCTGTTCCTCGCGGGCGTCGCCTTCTGCTACTACTTCGTGTTCGGCAAGGTGTTCACGTTCATCAACAACTTCGCGCCGAAGTCGATCACGCCGGCGCCCGACATCGAGGCCTATTTCAGCTTCGTCATCACCATGTTCCTCGCCTTCGGCATCACTTTCGAGATTCCCATCGTCGTGATGCTGCTGGTGCGCTTCGGCGTGGTGAGCATCGAGCGGCTGCGCGCCGCGCGCCCCTACGTCATCGTCGGCGCCTTCGTCGTCTCGGCGATCATCACGCCGCCCGATGTCCTGTCGCAATTCATGCTGGCCGTGCCGATGTGCCTGCTGTACGAAACGGGGTTGTTCCTCGCGCGCTTTGTCGGCAAGCGCGCCGCGCAGGCCCGCGAGGCGGGCGCGGCGGCTGAAGAATAGACGCCGCCCCGCCCCTATTTCCTACTCCCGCGGCTGCGCCTGCGGCTTCGGGCGCCGGCCGACGGTGACCGTGAGCTCGAGTGTCTGCGCCTGGCGTTGTACCCGCATGTTTGCGCTGGAGCCGGGCTGCAGGCCGGCGACGAGGTTGAGCATGCCCTGCGGGTCGGACACCGGCACATCGTTGATGGCAGTCAGCAGGTCGCCGGGCTTGACGCCCGCGCGGTCGGCGGGGCCGCCGCGCAGCACGCCGGCGATGATGGTGCCGGTCGCGTCGCCGAGGTGGAACGATTCGGCCACCGCCGGCGTGATCTCCTGCACCTCCACCCCGATCCAGCCGCGCGTCACCGTGCCGCTGCGGATGATCTGGTCGAGCACCATCTTCGCCGTCGACACGGGAATGGCGAAGCCGATGCCCATCGAGCCGCCGGAGCGCGAATAGATGGCGGTGTTGATGCCCACCAGGTTGCCTCGCGAATCCACCAGCGCGCCGCCCGAGTTGCCCGGGTTGATGGCGGCGTCGGTCTGGATGAAGTTCTCGAACGTATTGATGTGCAGGCCGCTGCGGCCAAGCGCGGAGACGATGCCCGAGGTCACGGTCTGGCCGACGCCGAAGGGGTTGCCGATGGCGAGCACGACGTCGCCGACGCGCAGCTTGTCCGACTGGCCGAAAGTGATGGCGGGCAGCTGCTCGGCGTTCACGCGCAGCACGGCGAGGTCGGTCTCGGGGTCGTTGCCGACCACCTTGGCGAGCAGCTTCTTGCCGTCGGCGAGTGCCACTTCGATCTCGTCGGCGGCCTCCACCACGTGGTGATTGGTGAGGATGTAGCCCGCCGGGCTGACGATCACGCCCGAGCCGAGGCTGGAGGTGCGCTGCACGTCGTCGCCGAACTGCTCGCCGAAGAAGCGCCGGAACAGCGGATCGTTCAGCAGCGGGCTGCGCTGGGTGCGCACTTCCTTGGAGGTGAAGATGTTGACCACCGAGGGCGTGGCGCGCCCTACGGCGTCGTGGAACGACTCGACGCGCGTAACGACGGGCTGCGGCAGCGCGACCGGCGTCGCCGGCACCGGAATCGCGGCCACCGGCTGCGGCGCGGCAGGCCGTACGGGCAGCCACTCCGGCTTCAGGGTCATGACGACGAACAGCGCCGCCAGGCAGACGGTCGCCGTCTGCGCAAAGATCAACCAGAGGCGGTGCAACATAGGGGGTTGCTAATCTAGCACAAAGCCCTGCAAATTGAACCGCTTAGACCGCAATTCGTAGACATTTCCATGCTCGCTCGATAGAATGGCGCCTCGTTCGCACTCTCCCACCCTTTCCCGCCCCGAATCAACTCCATGAGCGACAAACAGAAAGTCGACAAGACGCGGCGCACTCTCGTGGTCGCAACCTCGATGCTCGGCGGCGCCGCCTCGGTCGGCGCGGCAGTCCCCTTCGTCGGCAGCATGTTGCCGTCCGAACGCGCCAAAGCGGCCGGCGCGCCCGTCGAGGTAGACATCCTGGCGATTGCTCCCGGCGAGCTGAGGGTATTCGAGTGGCGCGGCAAGCCGGTGTGGGTGATCCGGCGCACGGCGCAGATGCTCGAGTCGATCGTGAAATCCGATCCCCAGCTGACGGACCCCGGGTCTGCGGTGCCGCAGCAGCCCGATTACGCGACCAACCAGTATCGCTCGCGCAAGCCCGACGTGATGGTGGTGGAAGGCGTCTGCACCCACCTGGGCTGCTCGCCGCAGTTGAAGCCCGCCGACGCCAAGGCGGAGATGGGCGCCGACTGGCTTGGCGGCTTCTACTGCGCCTGCCACGGCTCCAAATTCGACTTTGCCGGCCGCGTCTACAAGGGCTCCCCCGCCCCGACCAACCTGGTGGTGCCCCCTTACGCGTTCTTGTCGGACACCACGATCCTCATCGGCGACGACAAGAAAGGGGCGTAGGCGATGTCTTCGCGGGTGATGGCGCTGTGGGAATGGTTCGACTCGAGGATGCCCTCGGTCGCCGAAGAGTGGCGCAAGCACGCCGCCGAATACTACGCGCCGAAGAATTTCAACTTCTGGTACTACTTCGGCGTGCTGTCGATGCTGGTGCTGGTGATCCAGATCGTCTCCGGCATCTTCCTCACCATGAACTACAAGCCCGATGCGGCGCTCGCCTTCGGCTCGGTCGAGTACATCATGCGCGACGTTCCCGGCGGCTGGATCATCCGCTACATCCATTCCACCGGCGGTTCGGCGTTCTTCGTTGTCGTGTATTTGCACATGTTCCGCTCGCTGCTCTACGGCTCGCACCGGGAACCGCGCGAACTGGTGTGGATCTTCGGCGTGCTGATCTACCTCACGCTGATGGGCGAAGCGTTCCTCGGCTACCTCCTGCCCTGGGGCCAGATGTCCTATTGGGGCGCGCAGGTGATCGTGAACCTGTTCAGCACCGTGCCGTTCATCGGTCCCGACCTGGCGCTCTGGATCCGTGGCGACTACGTGGTGTCGGACGTCACGCTCAACCGCTTCTTCGCGCTGCACGTCATCGCGCTGCCCCTGGTGCTGCTCGGTCTGGTGGTGGCGCACATCCTCGCGCTGCACGACGTCGGCTCGAACAATCCCGACGGCATCGAGATCAAGAAGAACAAGGACGCGCACGGCAGGCCCGTGGATGGCATCCCGTTCCATCCGTACTATACGGTGAAGGACACGGCGGGGGCGGTGGTGTTCCTCGCGATCTTCTGCATCGTCCTGTTCTTCATGCCGGAGATGGGGGGTTACTTTCTCGAGAACAACAATTTCATCCCGGCCGATTCGCTGAAGACGCCTGAGCACATTGCGCCGTTGTGGTACTTCACGCCGTACTACTCGATCCTGAGGGCGGTGCCGCCGCTGTTCGACTCGCAGTTCCCGGGCGTTCTGGCGATGGGGGTGGCGGTCATGGTCTTTTTCTTCCTGCCGTGGCTCGACCGTTCGCCGGTGAAGTCGATCCGCTACCGCGGCCCGTACTGGAAGGGTGCGCTCGCGGTCTTCATCTTCGTCTTCCTGATGCTGGGCTACCTCGGCCTGGAGCCGACCACGGTGTGGGGGCAGCTTGGCTTCGACGCTTTCTTCCTCGACACCAAGGACCGCGCCACCTGGGTGGCGCGCGCGTGCACGGTGCTCTATTTTGCCTTCTTCATCCTCATGCCCTGGTACACCGCCCGGGACAAGGTGAGGCCGGTGCCCGATCGGGTGACGATGTGAGGGTCGCGAGCATGAAGAACCTCCTCGCCGCCCTGCTGTGGCTGCCGGCGTCGCTGCTGGCCGCCGGGTCCGGCTATCCCCTGGACCATGCGCCCATCGAGCCGCGCGACCTCGTCAGCCTGCAGTCGGGCGCGCGCACCTTCGTCAACTACTGCCTCAACTGCCACAGCGCGCAGTACATGCGCTACAACCGCCTCTCGGACCTGGGCCTCACCGAGCCGCAGATCCGCGACAACCTGATGTTCGCCGCCGACAAGGTCGGCGAGACCATGAAGGTGGCGATGACGGCGAAAGACGGCAAGGCCTGGTTCGGCGTGCCGCCGCCCGACCTGTCGGTGATCGCGCGCTCGCGCGGCGCGGACTGGCTGTACACGTACCTGCGCGCGTTCTACCGCGACGACCAGACCGCCAGCGGCTGGAACAACGCCGTGTTCCCGAACGTGGCGATGCCGCATGCGCTGTGGAAACTGCAGGGCGAGCGCGACTACGAGGTGGTAGCGCATACCGACAAGGCCGGGCACGTGGGCATCGAGCGCAACTGGAAGCAGCTCACGCCGGGGACGCAGGGCGCCATCGAGTACGACCGCACGGTGCGCGACCTGGTGAATTTTCTCGTCTATGTCGGCGAGCCGGCGGCGCAGTCGCGGAAAGCGATCGGCATCGTCGTACTGTTCGTGCTGGGCGTGCTGTACGTGTTCGCCTACGCGATGAAGAAGGCTTTCTGGAAGGACGTCCGCTAGGCTGGCCCGCGCCCGAACCCGCGGCCGGGCGGGCCCTTGCGTCCGGCCTTTTCATCAGGACCCTTGACTCATGATGCAACTGTATTCCGGCACTACGTGCCCCTTCAGCCATCGCTGCCGCTTCGTGCTGTACGAAAAGGGCATGGACTTCCAGGTCATCGACGTCGACATGTTCAACAAGCCCGAGGACCTGGCGGTGATGAACCCGTACAACCGGCTGCCGGTGCTGGTCGAGCGCGACCTGATCCTGTACGAGTCGAACATCATCAACGAATACATCGACGAGCGCTTCCCGCACCCGCAGCTGATGCCCGCGGACCCGGTGATGCGCGCGCGCGCCCGCCTGATGCTGTTCAACATGGAAGCCGAGCTCTTCAGCCAGATCGAGCCGCTCGAGTCGGGCAAGGAGAAGCAGGTGGAAAAGGCGCGCCAGCAGGTCACCGACCGCCTGATCGAGCTCTCGCCGGTGTTCACCAAGACCAAGCACATGCTGGGCGACGACTTCACGATGCTGGATGTGGCGGTGGCGCCGCTCCTTTGGCGCCTGGACCACTACGGCATCAAGCTCGGCAAGCCCGCGGCGCCGCTCATGAAGTACGCCGAGCGCATCTTTTCGCGCCCGGCGTTCATCGAGGCGCTGACGCCGTCGGAAAAAGTAATGCGCAAGTGAACGAGATCGCCACCAAGCCGTACCTGCTGCGCGCGCTCTACGAGTGGTGCGTGGACAACGGCTACACGCCGCACGTCGCGGTGAAGGTGGACTCGAGGACCCAGGTGCCCTCCGAATACGTGAAGAACGGCGAGATCACGCTGAACGTCGCGCCCTCGGCGGTGCACAAGCTGCAGATCGGCAATGAGCTGATCGAATTTTCGGCGCGCTTCGCCGGCGTCGCCCGGCAGATCTCGGTGCCGGTGGCCAATGTCTACGCCGTGTACGCGCGCGAAACGGGCCACGGCATGACGTTCGATGTCGACGCCACCAAGCCCGCGACGCAGGCGGTGGCGGAAATTGAGGCGGCGGCGCCCCGGGACGCGCCGGCGGCGCTGCCGGCGCCCGCGGCCTCGAACGAGCCGCCGAAAAAGCCGGGCGGCGGCAAGCCGACGCTGCGCCGGGTGAAATAACACTTTGTGGAACTCCTGGAGCGAACATGAAACGCAAGTACGGCGCCACGCGCGCCAATGAATCCCTCGCCGAGAAGCGCATGCGCGAGGCGGCCAAGGCAGGCGGCGACAACAGCTTCAACTTCGGCACCAAGCTCAAGCGCGGCTCGCCCACGCGCGGCAAGAAGCGCGGCCGGGCGTACCGCATCAAGTAGCGGCCTGCCGGCCCGGGGCTTGAATTCGCCCAGGGCCGGCTTAGCTCAGCTGGTAGAGCAGCGGTTTTGTAATCACTGAGCCGCAGTGGAACCATGCGCCATAACCACTGCAAAAACAAGGTGGTACGCCAGGACGGGCCGCCCCGGCCACGGCTACAGTCACCAAGCTGGGGCACAATACTCACCAAGGGCCGCTTTAGCTCAGTGGTAGAGCAACCGCCTTGTAAGCGGTAGGTCGTCTGTTCAATCCAGACAAGCGGCACCACCGAGGCCGTCGGGGCGCGAGCAGTTACCACCTTGCACCTGGCTGCAACCGACTTCCCGGGACATCCCGAGAAATCCCGCCTTTCCCCTGCCCGATTACACAGGAATTGCACGCGGCTAGGCTCACCAACCTAGGCCAGAGCCACATCAGGGCCGATAGTTGTTGCACGCCGCGACGAAGCTCTTGTGCTCTTCAGCCCCGGCGCGACGGCGCACAATGGCGCTTATGTCGTGTCGCGAGCCGCTATTGGTAAGAATCGGCTTCAACCACGGCACCCAGCTCGGCTGGGCGATGTCGCCGCAGGTGGCGCTCGGCTACGCGCTCTTCGGCGCGGCGTGCCTCGCCGCCGGGATGCAGCGCGGCAAGCCTACTCCTTGAGCTGCTTGTTCAGGTAGAGCGGCATCGGCTTGTATTCGAAGGCGGCGTAGTGCGGCAGCTGGTCGAAGAAGTGAGCGTCGAACACCGGGCCGGAGGGCCCGAGGACGATGCGCCCGCTCTGCCCGAGCGAGAAGATGTTCTCGCCTTCGGGCCGCGGCGTCTTGAGCTGCACGATCTGACCGTAGGTGGCGCGGTTGGAGAGCGGGATGGAGGCCACGGTGCCAAGTAACGGATGGCTGAAGACGATGCTGCCGCGCGGTGCGGTCCAGGCCGACGGCTCGGGTCCCTGCGCCGCGGTGAGCGCCGCCAGCGCTTCATCGAAGCTCGCCGAGAGGACAGAGTGCGGCGAGACACCGTTGAAGTAGTCGCGGCTCGGCGGCACGGAAGAACCCCCGCCCAACGCGTCGTCGAGCGCATGCAGCAGCATGTTGGCGCCGGCGCTCGGCAGGTTCGCCCCCAGCTCGTCGCCGAAGGTGTTGTCGAGCACGCGCGCGAGCCAGGTCGAGAAGATCACCTCGCCGGCCTGGAGCGTGGTGCTGGTGACCGCGTCGGCGAAGGCGCTGCCGTCCCACGCCGCAAGCACGGCGCGCGCCGCGGCCGCCTGGGGATGCGCGGGGGGCACGGCGCCGAGGGCGGAATTGAGATAGGGCTGCAGTGACGGCGATTCGCGCCCGACCGTCGCCTTGACGCGCGCGATGTCCTTCGGAATGTCGCGCATGTCGTCGAGCGAGATCGGCCCCGAACGCAGCCGGCGGAAGAGATCGCTGGCACGATTCATCTTGCCGAAGCTCGCCTCGTTGCCCGGGTAGTCGCGCGTCGGGCGGTTGTTCCAGTTGGCGAGCCAGCCCTGCTCCGGGTTGATCGACTTCGGCACCGGAAGATAGGCGCCGGTCCACTCGGCGGAGCCGTCGCCCGGGAGCGGTAGCCGCGGATCGAAGCCCGCGGCGCGCACCGGGTTGCGCCCGCCGAACCAGTACGCGATGTTGCCGCGCTGGTCGGCGTAGTGCACGTTGAAGGCGACGGTGATCTCCAGGACGTGGCGCTCGAATTCGCCTAGGTTCTGGGCGCGGTTCATGCCGCTGAGCCGCGCCACCGAGGCGAGCTCGGTCATCCAGTGGGCGCGCTTTTGCGTGAACGCGAGCGGCCCGCTCATGCCGACGACCGGGCCGTGCACGCTGCGCGCGACAACGAGAGTCACGGGCGTGCTGCGGGCCACCTGGATGGTCTCGCTGCGCACCGCTAGCGGCCGGCACTCTGCCTGGAACACGGTCCCGCCCGCCCCACACAGCGTCTCGACGTAGGTATCAAGGTTGTCGTTGGCGAGGCCGGTAGTGAAGCTCCAGGCCACATGGCGGTTGCGGCCGATGATGACGTAGGGCATGCCGGCGATCGCCATGCCGGTGACGTTGAAGCCCTCGTCGCTCTTGAGCTGCACCTCGTGCATCACCTCGGGGACGGCGAAGCCCATCTGCGGCCCGCCGTAGAGCATGGCGTAGCCGTGCGCGCTCTTCTGCGGGCTGACGATCCAGGCATAGCTGCCGAGCCGGCTGGGCACGCCCAGGCTCTCCCAGTGACGGCGCAGCTGCGCCTCGCCGCTCCCGGCGAAGAAGCCCGGCAGGGCCTGAAGCTGCGACGCATGCGGTGCGCGCGGCACGTGCTGGCGCGGCCCGAGCGCCCCGCTTTCGGGAATCGTCGCCGGTGAATCCGGATCGATCAGCCAGCGCACGTCGTTGAAGACCCCGAGTCCCGCCGCCGCGCCGTGCGCCACCACCAGGGCGTCGAGCAGCGCCTTGTTGTCGAGCTCGGCTCCGCCGATCTCGCCGAAGCGGCGCGCCATGAAGGCGGCGAAGGCGGTCGTGTCGCGCGCTGTCCAGGGTTCGGGCGCGAGAAGACCCAGCACGAGGAACTCGAACGGCAGGCGCGCGGACGGGTTCTCCGCGGCAAACGCGAGGTACCGGTTGATGCCGTCGATGTACGCTCGATAGGCCGCCTGGTCGCCCGGGTCGAGGGCGGCGAACTGCGCATCGAGCTCGGCATCGGTGTACCCGGTGGTGCGCACGAAGCTGTCGCTCAGCACCGGAAATCCCGTGCCCAAGATCTCCGCCAGCCGGCCCCGCGCGACGCGCCGGTTGAGCTCGAGCTGCCACAGGCGGTCCTCGGCGACCGCATAGCCGTAAGCCGTGAACAGGCCGCGGTTGGTCGCCGCGAAGATGTGGGGCCGGCCGAACTCGTCGCGGAAGACATCGACCCTCTCGCCATCGACATCGATCATGGACCACCCGGCCAAGACGGCCGATGGCGCAAGAGCGAACAGCAGGACACAGGCGCGCAGTACGAAAGTCCGCAGGATGGTCGTCATCACTTCCTCCTTCGAGGCCGTTGATTCAGCCTATACCCGGACATTCTTCTCGACAAGGGGACCGCGGAACATGCCAACGGATAGGGCAGGGTTCCAGTACCCAGGCGCGCTCCCCGCCGCCAAACGTTGGCGGCCGGCCGGCGGCCCCGATTTGCGTTTGGACGGAATTCGGCGCAGTATTCGCGCGCGATCTACGTGTTGGCCTGTCTTTCATCTACGCCCGGCTCCCGGGCGCCCAATGCAAATACTCCACTACGACTAGGTTGTTCGTTGCCGCGCCCGATTCGCGTGCGGCGTTTTCGTACTGGAGGTTGAGCATGACAATAGGAACCGTGAAATTCTTTAATGCCACCAAGGGATTTGGATTCATTGCGCCGGAAGGCGGGGAAAAGGACGTGTTCGTGCACGTGAGCGCGGTGGAGCAGTCCGGCATGGGCACTCTGGCCGAAGGCCAGCGCGTCAGCTTCGACGTCGTCACCGAGCGCGGCAAGCTTGCGGCCAGCAATCTGAAAACGGCCTGAGCACAGACCGGGCGCCTTTATGGCGCCCGTATTTTGGCAAGCGAGACGGTCCTCCGGGACCGCCTTTTTTTTGCAAACTCGGGTATCTTGACTCCGGTAATAGACCATGACCGCAACCTCCATTTTCCCCCTGTCGGCCGTCGAAGCGCGCGTCCTGGGCGTATTGGCAGAGAAGCAACGCACGGTGCCCGACACCTATCCACTCTCGCTCAATGCGCTGGTGGCGGGCTGCAATCAGAAGACCGGCCGCGAGCCGGTGATGGAGGTAAGCGACGCGCAGGCCCAGTAGGCGCTCGACAGCCTGAGGGGCATGACGCTGGTCATCGAATCGAGCGGCGGGCGCGTGCCGCGCTACGAACACAACATCGAGCGGGTGCTGTAGATCCCTACGACCTCGGCGGCGCTCTTGGCCGTGCTGATGCTGCGCGGGCCGCAAACCGCGGGAGAGCTGCGCATCAACTGCGACCGGCTCCACAAGTTCACGGACATCTCTGCAGTGGAAGGCTTTCTGCGTGAGCTTGCGGAACGTCCCGCCGGCCCACTGGTGCTGGAACTGCCGCGGCAGCCCGGCTCGCGCGAGAACCGCTGGGCCCATCTGCTTTGCGGCGCACCCCGTGCAGAGCAGAACGCAGCCCCGGCAGCGGCGATGTCGCGCAGCATCGAGAACGGCGACCTCGCTGTTCTGCGCTCCAGAGTCGAAGCGCTGGAAGCAAGCGTAGCGGATTTGCAGGGGCAGGTTGTCGCGCTGAGGTCGGTACGCAAATGAGACGTACGAGGCGCTAGCCGCCGTATCTCTAACCGCGGCTGTCGGCGTCCATCAAGGCCGCGAAGCGAAGTGACGCTATTGCCTGATTCGGAACGTGCAGCGGTTTCTGCTGTACCCGGGACACATGCCGTTGAGGAACGCGGCCAGCACGGGCGCTGGCTGCGCATCGTGCTCGGCCGCTCCCGACAAGGAAAGGCCCGCGCTCCGCGTCCAGGTCCCGCCACCGCTCAGTCGCAGCGGCCCGTCGATGGTCGCGAGCTCGATGTCCACCTTGCTGCCGCCGCCGCGCAGACGCACGAGGTGGGAGCCGAGTTCGAGCTCAGGTATGCGCGCTAGCCGCACGTGACGCCACTCCATCTCGGCCAGGCCGAGAATCGAGTCGCCATCGAACCGCAGGTCGTCTGACCGAAGTCGCAGCATCCCTTTCGGACCGAAGGACTCGAAACCCGGCGCGAAGCTGGCGATGATCCTCGCGGGCAGCACAAGATCGAGGCCGCGAATGCTCATACCCGAGGGCGACAGCTGCACTGTTGCGCGCTTGGAAGCATCGCCAAGGGAGAGTTCAATCCTCAGCCTGGCGCCGAGAATTCCGCTCCAGAACGTGCGCCACCGCAGCAGGCCAAGCTCGAGCAGCGGCCCCGAGCGCTGGTTGGCGTACAGGCGTCCGCTTCCGGTCCAGAGCGTGCCCGTGGGCTCGCGCATTTGCACCTTCTGTTCCGACATCCGCTCCACGGCACGGCTGACCCAAGGCGCGGGAATCGTCGCAACCAACGTTGCCAGATAGATCGCGATGCCGAGACCGCCGTAGAGTGCGAAACGCCGCGTACTCACGGTGCGCTCCCGGCCGCAGCTGCGCTGCGCGGGGCGAATCTCGCTTCCACTCGAACAAGTCCAGGCTGCTCGAGCGCGCTGACCCTGCAAGCCTCGAGGCGCACGCCGAGCTCCCGCTGCAGGTCCTCGAGCCAGTCCAGCCAGGCGTCGAAGCTCACCGGCGCCGCCCGCACCAGGACTCCGCCGTTCGGAAGCGGGTCGATGCGCTCCACCGACTTGGCAAACAGGGTTCGTGCGGCGGCCGCGCGCAGCAGATTCCCGAGGTCACCGCGCCGGGACCCGGCCTCAAGCTCCTTGCGCAGCGCCACGATCTCTACGCGCTGCAACCGCATGTCCTCGAGTTGCGCGCGCAACCGGGGCAGCGTCTCGGAAAGGGATTTGCGCGCGGCGAGTCCGGGCTCCCACACGAACGCGTAAAGCGCGGCCGCAAGCGCCACGGTGACCGCGACAAGCAGGACCAGGCGTTCCCTGCTGGAGCGCTCGGCCCAGAACCCGGCGATCGCGGTGCCCATGCTCATGTCCCGGGCCTCGGCCGCAGCATCAGGACGATTGCGCCCGAAGCCGGCGCCGCTTCTGCCCGCACATCGATTGCCGGAGGCGGCGTCTTGGCACGTAGCTCTTCGAGCAACGCAGCGGTCTGCTGACCGGCCGCGGGCCGCAATGTCACCGTCAACGCGGCGTTCTCGTAGCTCATGCTCTCGACGCGGTACCGGGCGGGATCCTGCAGGCGCTCGGCTGCGGCGCTGAGCAGCGGGAGGAAGTCACCGGGACCGACGCGCCCCGCCTGCTTGCGAAGATCCGCGAGGGCGCGGCGCATCTGCAAAGGGGCATCGACTACGACCGCGCCCGCGCCGAAGGACTCGCGATAGACGGCACGCATTTCCTCCATGAGCGCGTTCCGCTCCCGCACCTTGGCACCCCAATCCAGCGCAATCGCGGCGGAGTTGAGCGCGAAGAAGACTGCCGCCATGAGGGCCGGGCGGCGCAGGCGCTGCAGCCAGGAGCCGGCGCCGCCGCGCGCGGCGAATTCTCCCTGCAGGAGCTCGAAATCCGGCCGGCGCTGGGCGCTCGCCCAGTGCCATGCGGGTCCCCGTTCCACCGGCACGCCGAGCGCCGCCGACCATGCGTCGACGTCGGGTGGCGCGGATTGCATGACGCTGCGCACCACGATGGCCTGGGGGCCGGCGCCCGCGGCGCGTGCGTTGTCCAGGGCGAGCCGCAGGCCGATCGGTGGTGCCTTCGGTTCGGGGACGTCCAATGACAGGACCTCGTGCTGCCCGGTGCGAACGAAACCTTCTTCGCCGTTCCACACGACCGTCCAGGTGTGCGGCGTGAGCGCGGGCAACAAGCTTTCCGGATAGGCCGAGGTCGCCGCAAGTTGCGCACCTTCCAGCCGCGCGAGCAGCTGTCCGAGCCACTGCCGGTCGATAGTCGCGAGAACCATGGAATTCCTGTCCGGCCCGGGCGCGGACGCGACGTGCAGCCGTTCCGGGTCGGCAAGGGCGAAGTCCTCCGCGAGATAGCGCAGCGCCGATCCCAGTTTCTTCTGCTGCGATGGGGGCGCAACGACCCTGTCGAGCGAAACCAGGTCGCTCGCGAGCACCAGGTCGCAGGCACCCGACACCGGCGAGTGCTCCAGGTTGGCGTCCCCGGACGCCAGTACGGTGCCTTGCCTGTCCAGGGTCACCCATTCGAATACCCCCGAAGCGGGCGTGTCGCGCGTGACGCGGATGCGGCAGGTGCTCATCGCATGCGCTGCCAGACGATTTCGGGCATTGCGCGATTGTTCCGCTGCAGCAGTGCCTCCATGCGCACATCGGCTCGGCCGACTGTGGCGCGGCCCTGCACCAGGAAGTATTGGCTCCCGACCGACAGCTCGCCCTCTTTCCACTCCAGGTCGCGCCGCGGCAGGTTCGCCCTGAAATCCTTAAGGCTGCGAAAGGGCGCCGCGGCCCGGCCGCTCGCCAGCACCTGGGCTTCGGCCGGCGTGAGTCCGGGCACAAGCGCCACCAGCACCTCGGGCGGCGCCAGGTTCACGTTCACCGGCGTGCGGCGCGGCAGCGCGGTAGCGAACCTGCGCAGTTGCGCGAGCGCCGCCTCATCCATCCCGCGCACGCGCAGCAGTTCACCGATCTCCACGACGGGCTGACTTGCCGATCGGTACGGCACGGCGAGGCGCAGGTAGTAGTCATCCTCTGCGCTATCCAGCGCCAGTGCTTCCTGGTCGGCGTCGATCCAGTCGGTGACGGCTTCCGCCAGGTCGGGGTCCAGGCCGATCGCCTGCAGCAGGCGCTTAAAGGCCGCGAGGTCGCGCTCGCTCGCCTTGCCGTCGAGCACGAGATTGTTCACATTGAACAATCCCTGCAGGTCGCGGATTTCTCCTTCCACCGTGCCCTGCTCTATGTCCGTGGCGGGCAATCCGGTCGCCCAAAGCTCCCCGCCGTGATCCGCGGCGGAGCCGCGCGCGTCCTGCGACAGGATGGAGCGGGCCCATTGCGCCCCGCCCTTAAGGATCCATATCGCCTGCTCATAGTCGCGCGCGGTCTTCAGTTGACGCAAAGCGAGATCCTGCTGCTGCAGCAGAGACGCTGCAGCCGCGGCCGCCAGGGCCATGATGAGCATGGCAACGAGGATGCTGGCACCGTGCTGGCGCTTGGGTAGTGTCATCTCAGCTGCAGAATGCGAGTGATCGTCTCGCCGCCGGACAGGACAATGCGCACCGTGACCGCCCTCGGCAGGGCGCTCGCCGCACGGGCGGCCGGCCAGGCTGGCGCCCAGCGGCCGTCGAAGTCGAGTGCCTGCAACTGCAGGTCCGCAACGTTCTCAAGAACCTCGTAGGCCTCAGGCGCTGTGCCCGGGGCCGAGTCCAGGCTCGGCCACACGAGGTACTCCAGCATGCCTTCACGCAGCCGGTATCCAACCCGGCGCGG
Source organism: Betaproteobacteria bacterium (assembly GCA_029863065.1). Lineage (GTDB taxonomy): Bacteria > Pseudomonadota > Gammaproteobacteria > Burkholderiales > SG8-39 > JAABQT01. The sequence continues at coordinate 7,707 of JAOTWE010000014.1, read as the reverse complement.
CGCGCTTTGCGCCGCCGCCCCTTCGCCAATCCCCAGCCGCGTGACCACCAGCTGCGCGTCATCGCCGCTCGTCGACTCGCTCGGCGTGCCGCGCAGCAGCAGCGCCGGGCTCGTACCATCGGCAGCGTCGCGCGCTGAGCGCTCGACGGCCATCGTCAGATCTTCGCTCAATTGCGAAAACAGCAGCGACACGTCGCTCCAGCGGCGCGATTCCGACTGCAACCGCGCCTCCGCGTCGAGGATCGAGTTCAGCCCGCGAAAACCCAGCGCGCCCAGGATCGCGAACACCGCCATCGCCACCAGCAGCTCGAGCAGAGTGAAGCCGCGCGGACGCACGTCAGAACTCCCTGGAAAGCACGCCGACCAGGCGGCGCAGCTCGTGCGCGGAATCGGCCGGGTCCGCGACGTGGATCTCTACGCGTCGCAGGCGGGGATGGGGCGTGGCCACCACCTCGGCGCGCCAACGGAAATCGATTCCGGCCTGGCTTTCCGTGCCCTCGGTCACGCCGATGCCCGCCCAGGCCCTGCGCGCCGCGAGCTCGGCCATGCGGTTTTCCGCGACGAAGCCCGCCAGCACGCGCAGCTTGTGGTCCATGGCGGAATCGGTGGACAGCGCCACCGATCGGCCCGCTGCGGCCAGGGCGATGGCGACGATGGCGAGCGCCACCAGGACCTCAACCAGCGTGAATCCGCGGCCTCTCGGCACTCGGGGGATCATCCTTGCGCGCATGGGAGTCGGGCTGCACCGAGATGCGGCGGAGAGCGCCCCCACGCAAAGTGACGCTCGCGCCACCCCCGGTCAGCGCCACCTGGATAGCAGCGCTCAGACCGTAGGGCGTCAACACGATGCGCTCCCCGGGACCCAGTGGCTGTGCATCGACCAGCACATCGTGCAGCAGCGTCGCCCCAGGCAAAGACCTGCGCCGGTACGGACTATCCTCGGGAAACCCCACCCATTCGCCATCCTCGGCCTTGCGCCAGAACGCATATCCGCCCGGTACCGGCGACCAGGCGATGCTCTGTCCACTCGCGCGCGTCTCGGCCAGCGCGAGCTCGAGCAGCGCTGCGAGGCGGCGCGCCTCCTTCCTGGCCAGCGTGGCGTCGCCCGGCGCCGCGACGAACACCAGCGTGGCCGCGAGCACGCCGATGATGGACATCACGACCAGCAACTCGATCAACGTGAAGCCTGCGCGCCGCGCATCACGGTTGCCGCGCACTACAGGCTCCACGAGCCGATATCCGCGTCGAATCCGTCGCCGCCTGCGATGCGGTCGGCGCCGAAGCTGAACACGTCGATTTCGCCGTGGATGCCCGGATTGAGGTACTGGTAAGGGTAACGCCAGGGGTCCGTCGGCAAGCGCTCGAGATAGCCGCCGGACTTCCAGTTCGGCGCCAAGGGTGGAACCGTCGGTGCCTTGACGAGCGCCGCAAGCCCTTGCTCGGTGGTCGGATAGCGCATGTTGTCCAGCCGGTAGAGCTTCAGTGCTTGCACGATCGAGCGGATGTCCTGCTGTGCGGCGATGACGCGTGCCTCGTCCGGCCGGCTCATCACGCGCGGCACAATCAGCGCCGCCAGGATCGCCAGAATCACAACGACCACCATGATCTCGATGAGCGTGAAGCCGCGCGCGCCGGGGGCCATTTTCGCCGGGCGGCGGACCGATGTTGCGGGGTATACGCTGCGCATCGCTTGCGGGCACCCAGGAGTTTCGGACGGTGTACTATACATTGAGACTGACGCCCTTAATTGCTTCGCCATGGCTCCAAGGGGATCGACAGCTTGAAGCACTGGAATCTGCGTGCGGCAGGGATCGCTTTGCTCGAGATCGCGCTCGTCGTAGCGCTCGCGGTTAGCCTCGCGCGTTGGACGTGGGCCGCGCTCACTCCGCGCGTGGCCGCCGCGACCACGGTGCCGGAGCAACTGGACGCGCAGCCGCGCGCCCCGGTCGTGCAGCGGCATCTGTTTGGCGTGGCGCAAGGAGGCGCTTTGCCGGCTGCGGACGCAGGCACGGGACTTACGCTGCTCGGCGTCTTTTCCGGCCGCAGGCCGGGCGCCGGTCGCGCGATCCTCGCAAGGCAGGGGAGCAAGCCGGCGATCGTCGCCGCGGGCGAGTCGATCGCCGACGGCCTCGTGCTTCGTGAGGTGTACCCGGATCACGTGATCATCCTGCGCGACGGAGCGCCGCAACGCATTGACCTGGAACGCCGCGCCTCGCTCGCCGCGCCGCCGCCAGTCACGCACTTGCCGGCCCACAAATGATGCGGCGGTTCGCGCTAGCCTTGCTGGCTGCGGCATGCCTGTATGCGCCGGGTGCGCGCCCGGCGGACGAGCCGGTCACGCTCAACTTCGTCAACGCCGACATCGAGTCGGTGGCCGCAGCCATCGGCAAGATGACGAACCGCAATTTCCTCATCGACCCGCGGGTGAAAGGCACGGTCAATATCGTCTCGGCGCGGCCCGTGCCGGCCGCGGCGGTGTACGGCATTTTTCTGTCCGCGCTCCGGCTGCAAGGCTTTGCTGCGGTGGAAAGCGGCGGAGTCACGAAAATCCTCCTCGAAGCCGACGCGAAGCTGCACGCCGGCACTGCTCCCGCGCGCGGCGTGGCGGGCGGAGACCGCCTGCAGACGCAGGTGTATACGCTCAAGTACACGTCGGCGAACCAGCTGATGCCCGTGCTGCGGCCGATCATCAGTCCGAACAACACCATCGCGGCGTTTGCCGGAAACAATTCTCTCGTCATCACCGACTACGGCGAGAACCTGCGCCGCATCGAGCGCATTATCGAGGCGATCGACCGCCCCGGCGGCGGCGAGGCCGTCGTCCTCCCGCTGCACTACGCCGCGGCGGCGGACGTCGTGCAGACCCTGAATCGCGTGCTGTCCGACAGCGTCATCGCCACCGCCGGCCAGGCGGGAGCCGTCGACCCCTCGACGCGCGTCTACCTCGCCGCGGATGCGCGCACCAACAGCATCGTCGTGCGCTCCGAGAACCCCGCGCGCGTCGCGCACGTGCAGGCGCTGGTTGGGCAGCTGGACGTCCAGACTGGCACGGCCGCCAACGTGCACGTGGTGTACCTGAAGAATGCCGAGGCCGTGCGCCTCGCGCAGACGCTGCGCGGCGTGCTTTCGGGCGACGCGGGCCCCGCGCCGGCGCCCGCGGCGCCCCTCGGCGGCGCCCCGGCGGGCGCCGGGCAGGCCGCCCCCGCCGGCCAGGGCGGTGGCATGGTGCAGGCCGACCCGGCCTCGAACGCCCTGCTGGTCTCGGCGCCCGACGCGATGTTCGCCCACATCAAGGCGATCATCGACAAGCTCGACGTGCGTCGCGCGCAGGTGTACGTGGAGGCGCTGATCGTGGAGATCACCGCCGACAAGGCCGCCGAATTCGGCATCCAGTGGCAATCGCTCGGCGACCTCAGCTCCACGCAGAGCCGCGTGATCGGCGGCACGAACTTCGGCGGCACCGGCAGCGGCGCCAATATCATCGACGCCGCGGTCAACCTCGGCGCGCTTGGCCCCGGCCTGAATATCGGCGTGGTCAAGGGGCAGGTCACGATTCCGGGCATCGGCACGGTGACGAATCTCTCGGCGCTGGCGCGTGCGCTGGAGACCGACGCCAACGCCAACATCCTGTCCACGCCCAACCTGCTGACGCTCGACAACGAAGAAGCGCGCATCGTTATCGGCCAGAACGTGCCGTTCATCACGGGACAGTATGCGCAGACGGGCAGCGCGACAACGGCGACGCCGTTCCAGACCATCGAGCGGCGCGACGTCGGCCTGACGCTGCGCGTCAAGCCGCAGGTTTCGGAGGGCGGCACCGTGCGGCTGCAGATCTTCCAGGAGATCTCCAGCGTCGCGGACCAGACCAACGCCGCCGGCGTGATCACGAAGAAGCGTGCGATCGAGTCCACGGTGCTGGTCGACGATGGCCAGATCGTCGCGCTCGGCGGGCTGATGCAGGACAGCGTGAGCACCGGGATGGAGAAGGTGCCGCTGTTGGGCGATATTCCTCTACTTGGCCTGTTGTTCCGCTATGAGACTCGCAAGCAGTCCAAGACCAATCTCATGGTGTTCCTGCGTCCGGTCGTGCTGCGGGACAGCGCTTCCTATGGCAGCGTGACGGCCGGGCGCTATAAGGAGCTTCTCGGCGAGCAGGAGAAATCGCAGATGCCGTCGCATCCCGTGCTGCCGGACTACCCGGCGCCGCTGCTGCCGCCGCCGCCGGTCCAGCCGGACGAACCTGCGCCGCCGCCGGCGAATCCGGCTCCGCCGGACCAAACGGCGCCGAAGCCGCCGCCGCCCCTTTCCTACTGGCCTGCGATCGTCTGGTGATGGACGCCAGCCGCGATTCCGCGGTCCGCCTGGTTCCCTACCAGTTCGCAAAGGCGCAGGGTGCGCTGCTGCTCGAACTGAGCGAAGCCCAAGCCGTGGTGTGCCTGAGGAAGGGGGCGCGCGCGCAGGTGCTGGCCGAGCTGCGGCGCGTGCTCGGCGTGCCGGTGCGCGTCGCGAGCATCGAGCTGGCGGAGGCGTTCGAGCGCCGTCTGGCCGACGCCTACAGCCGGGCAAACCAGTCGGCGGCTTACGTGGCCGACAATCTGGAGCACGACATGGACCTCTCGCGCCTGGTTCGGGAGATGCCGAAAGTCGAGGATCTGCTCGATTCGGAGAACGACGCCCCGATCATCCGCATGATCAACGTGCTCCTAACGCAGGCCCTGCGCCAGGGCGCCTCCGACGTCCATATCGAGCCGTACGAGTCGCGCTCCGTAGTCCGGTTCCGGCTCGACGGCACGCTGCAGAGCGTGGTCGAGCCGCACCGCGCGCTGCACGCAGCGATGCTCTCGCGCATCAAAGTGATGGCCAACCTGGACATCGCCGAGAAGCGCCTGCCGCAGGACGGGCGCATCGGGCTGCGACTCGCCGGGCGTCAGGTGGACGTGCGCGTGGCGACGCTGCCCACGAGCTACGGCGAGCGCGCGGTGCTGCGGCTGCTCGACAAGGAGGGCGGCAGGATGGAGCTGCCGAGCCTGGGCATGGCCCCGGAAACCCTGGCCAACGTCGACACGCTCATCCACCAGCCCCATGGCATCGTGCTGGTCACGGGCCCGACGGGTTCCGGCAAGACCACCACGCTGTACGCGGCGCTCTCGCGCCTCGACGCGCCCGGCCTGAACATCATGACGGTCGAGGATCCCATCGAGTACGAGCTCGAAGGCGTTTCGCAGACGCACGTCAATGCGAAGATCGGCATGACCTTCGCGCGCGCGCTGCGCTCGATCCTGCGCCACGACCCCGACGTGATCATGATCGGCGAGATCCGCGACCTCGAAACGGCGCAGATCGCCGTGCAGGCGAGCCTCACCGGGCACCTGGTGCTCGCCACGCTGCATACCAACGACGCGATCAGCGCCACCACGCGGCTCGTGGACATGGGGGTCGAGCCTTACCTCTTGTCGTCGAGCCTGCTCGGGGTGCTCGCGCAGCGTTTGGTGAGAAAGCTGTGCCCGGAATGCAAGCGGCCGTACGTGCCGGGCGAAGCCGACCGGGCGGAGCTCGGTGAGCAGAGCGCCGGTGGGGAATTGTTCGGGCCTGTAGGCTGCGCGGCGTGCCACGGCACGGGCTACTCCGGGCGTACCGGCATCTATGAACTCTTCGTCGTCGACGACGATGCCAAGCGCCTGATTCACGCCGCCGGTACCGAGCAGCAGTTGCGCAGTCACGCGCTCGGCCGCGGCATGCGTCCCCTGCGCCAGGATGGCCTGCGCTGGGTACTCTCGGGCGCGACCTCGCTGGAGGAGGTCGTCCGGGTGACGCGTGAGAGCTGAGCGCGTCCCCCCGCGCCCGCCGTCGGTGGATTGACGCATGCCGGCCTACAGCTACGTCGCCGTCGACGCGCAGGGCCGGACGCGGCGCGGGGTGGTGGAGGCGGAAGCGCCGCGCCTGGCGCGCGCCGGGTTGCGCAGCGAGGGCCTCGTGCCGCTCGAGCTGGCTGCCGTGGATCCGGAGGCGGCGGCGCCGGGCAGGCGCGCGTGGCTGGCGCGACCCCGGCGCCTCTCGCGCGCCGAATTGGCGCTGGTCACACGGCGCTTCGCGCTGCTCCTCGAGGCGGGCCTGACCGTCGAGCAGTGCCTCGATGCGCTCATCGAGCAGGCGCAAGACGACGCAAGCGGGCGCATCCTGGCCGCAGTGCGCGCCGAAGTGCTGGCCGGCCACGGCCTCGCCGTGGCGCTCGACAGATTCCCCGCCTCGTTTCCCGACATCTACCGCGCGCTGGTCGGCACCGGAGAGCAGTCAGGCGATCTCGCGAACGTCATGTCGCGTCTCGCCGGCTATCTGGAAAGCCGCCAGGCCATGACGCAGAGCGCCGGCCTGGCGCTGCTTTATCCGGCCATCGTGGCCTCGGCGGCGCTGCTGATCGTGATCGGGCTTCTCGCCTACGTCGTGCCGCAGGTGGTCGAAGTGTTCCAGCACAGCCGCCAGGAGTTGCCGTTCCTCACGCGCGCCATGCTTTGGACGAGCGCCGCGCTGCAGGGCAACTGGGCCGCCGTCGCCGTCCTTTTCGTGGTGCTCGCGGCCGGCGCGCGCGCCGCCTGGGTACGCGAGGCGTGGCGGGCGCGAACGCAGGCGCGCCTCCTGCGGATGCCGGTCATCGGCCCGCTGCTGCTGGGCACCGGCACCGCGCGGCTCGCGAGCACGCTGGCGATCCTGGTGGGCGGCGGCGTTCCGCTCCTGCAGGCGCTCGCCGCGGGCGCCAGGGTGCTCGGCAACCTGCCGCTACGCAGCGCGGTCGAGGACGCGGCGCGGCTGGTGCGCGAGGGCAGCAGCCTGCACCGTGCGCTCGAGCGCCACAAGCTCTTTCCGCCGATCTTCATCCACCTGGTGGCCTCCGGCGAAGCGAGCGGCCGGCTTGCTTACATGCTCGAGCAGGCGGCGAAGCACCAGGACCTCGAGAACGAGCGCCGGATTCGCCTCCTGACCGGCATCTTGGAGCCCGCCATCATCGTGGCGATGGGCATCGTCGTGCTGCTGGTGGTGCTGGCAATCCTGATGCCAATCATCGAGATGAACCAGCTCGTGCGCAGCTAACGGCACGCCCGGCGCCGTGAGCCGGCTTAGGGATGGATCGGCCGGAACTAGGTTTCGCCGGCGCTTTTCGAGGGGTTACGCAGCAGCTTCGCCAATGGCGAAGCAGGATTCTTGGACCGCATAGATCCCGGATCCTTGCGGTCGTAATAACCGGCCCGGAAGCCCAGGCAATATTGATCGATCCCGACCTGGGCATACTTCGAGGGCGTCATGCCGCGCCGGCGAGAGGTTTGACCGTCGATATAGCCTTTCGCATGAGTCGGCGACCAGCCGTTTCTTTCGGCCAGCACCTTGACCATTTCGCTATACAAGTCTTTCAAGTTGCCCCCCCGTTTCTCCCGCCATCGTAAACACGGCAACTCGGCGCCCGACTTCGGACAAAGGCTCTCATCTCGCGCCCTTTCCCCACAGCACGACCTCTACAGTGGCAATCAGGATCATGATGTCGAGGAACAGGGAGTGGTTCTTCACATAGTAAAGATCATGCTGCAGCTTTTCGATGGCATCATCGACCGACGCGCCATATGCGTAGCGCACTTGCGCCCATCCCGTGATCCCCGGCTTGACGCTATGGCGCAACGCATAGTAGGGAACCTGGTTAACCAGCTGGTCGACGAAGAA
>JAOTWE010000210.1 GCA_029863065.1 Betaproteobacteria bacterium | reverse complement strand
CTCACCGGGCGCCTGCCCTACCAGGCGACCACGCAGGCGGCGCTCACCAACGCCATCCTCAATACGCCGCCGCTGCGCCCCGGCATGCTGCGGCCGGAATTGCCGCCCCTGCTGGACAAGATCGTGATGAGCGCCATCCACAAGGAACCGGCCGGGCGCTACCGCTCATGGCTCGACTTCGGCAAGGAGCTGAGCCAGGCCTTCACGACGTTGCGCCTGGTGGGCGACACGCTCTCGGATTCCGCGAAATTCAACGAACTGCGGCAGATGGCGTTCTTCGAGGGCTTCGGCGACGTCGCGCTGTGGGAAGTGGTGCGCATCGGCGCCTGGAAGAAGATCCCGGCAGACCAGGTGATCATCCGCGAGGGCGACCACGGCGACAGCTTCTACCTGCTGATCACGGGCGAGGTCAGCGTCACGCTGTCGGGCAAGCAACTGAACACGGTCAAGCCGGGCGGCTGCTTCGGCGAAATCCTGTATTTCACTGAAAATGTGGAGCGGCGCACCACCACCATCACGGCGCTCGGCGACGTGACGGTAATCGAGATCAAGGCGGAGGCACTGCGCGCCGCCACCGACGCCTGCCAGGTGAGCCTGAACAAGGCGTTCATGCGCGTGTTGATCGAGCGGCTGATGCAGGCCAACGTGCAGCTGGCCGCGCGCGGCTAGGGGCGGCGCGATGAGGCTCTGGCTGCTCGCGTTCGCCGTGGCGGTGACCGCAACTCATGCCGCGGACAATGCGGTGGAGCGCGGACTGCAGAAGGCGGGCAAGGCGGTGGAGCGCGGCGCCAAGGCCGCGGGCCGGGCGGTCGACCGCGCGGCCACCGCGACGCAGAAGGGCGCCGAGAAAGCGCACGACAAGATCGACGAGCGCGTCAGGCCGCAGAAGAAGAAGTAGCGATCTGGGCGAGCGCCGCGATCCAGCGCGGCGACTCGTTGAGGCAGGGCAGGGCGCGGAATTCCCCGCCGCCCGCGTCGACGAAGATCTGCCGCCCCTCGATGGCGATCTCCTCCAGCGTCTCCAGGCAGTCGGCGACGAATCCCGGGCAAAGGACGTGCACGCGGCGCGTGCGCGCGGCGCCCAGCTCGGCGAGCACGTCGGACGTATAGGGCTGCAGCCACTTGGCGGGGCCGAAGCGCGACTGGAAGGTGACCCGGTACCCGTCTGCCGGCAGCTGCAGCGCTTCGGCAAGCAGTTGCGCGGTCCGCAGGCACTGGTCCCGATACGGATCACCGCGCTCGACCGCGCGCTGCGGCAGTCCGTGAAAGCTCATCACCAGCACGTCGGGCCGCTCCTCGACGAGCGCGGCGAGCGCGGCGATGTAGCCCGGATGCTCATGGAACTGTTCGACGAAGTCCGTATTCGGACCTATCACGTCGCGAATCGACTCGGTCGTGCTGCGCGCGTACTGCGGATACATCGAAACGATGCGCGGATTGCCGGGCAACTTGCGCAAGGCCGATGCGATGCCCGGTTCGCCGTAGCGCATCGCGTACTCCACAGGCAGGCCGGTAGCCTCGCGCAGCAGCTGCGCCTGGCGCGCGGTGTGCACCGCCAGAGGCGATCCCTCGGCGGTCCAGACCTTCGCGTACTTCTTCGCGGATTCGGCCGGCCGCTTTCGCAGGACGATGCCATGCAGGATCGGCAGCCACAGCCAGCGCGGCAGCTCGACGACGCGCGGGTCCGAAAGGAACTCGGCCAGATAGGCGCGCACCGCCGGCGGCGTGGGCGCCGCCGGCGTTCCCAGATTGACGAGGAGAATGCCGTTCAGAGCTTGGACAGGGCGCTCGACAGGAGCTTGGCGGTAACGTCGACGACGGGGACCACGCGGTCATAGGCCATGCGCGAGGGGCCGATGACGCCGACCGTGCCGACCACCTCGCCGTCCACCAGGTACGGCGCCGTGACCACGCTCACGTCCTCGGGCGCGTAGACGCCCGACTCGCCGCCGATGAACACCTGCACGCCCTGACCGCGCAGGGACAGGTCGAGGATCTGCAGCAGCGTGGTCTTGTGTTCGAACAGCTCGAACAGCTGGCGCAGGCGCCGCATGTCGTGCGACAGGTCCTGCGCCGTCAGCAGGTTGCGCTCGCCGGAGATGACGTAGGGCTCGTTGCCTTCCTCCATGGCGCGGTTGCCGGCGTCGAGCGCGGCGTTCATCAGCTGCATCATGTCCTGCTTGATCTCGTGCAGCTCCTGCTGCAGGCGCTGGCGCACGTCTTCGAAGCTATGGCCGGAATAATTCTGGTTGATGTAATTCGCCGCCGATACCAGCTCGGCGGGCGAGTAGTCGCGCGCGGTGAACAGCACCCGGTTCTGCACGTCGCCATCCTGCGTTACGACGATCAGCAGCACGCGCTTCTCCGAGAGACGCAGAAACTCGATCTGGCGGAAGGTGAGCGCGCGGCGCCGGGGCGTCATCACCACGCCGGCGAACTGCGTGAGCTGCGACAGCAGCTGCGAGGCCGACTGGATGGCGCGCTGCGGATTGTCGGGATGCAGCTGGTCCTCGAGCTGGCGCTGCTCGCCCGAGCCGAGCGGCTTCACCACCAGCAGCGTGTCGACGAAGAATCGGTAGCCGGCGGGGGTCGGCACGCGCCCGGCGGACGTGTGCGGGCTGGAGATGAAGCCGAGTTCTTCGAGGTCGGACATCACGTTGCGGATCGTGGCCGGGGACAGATCCAGCCCCGAATGCCGGGAGAGCGTGCGCGAGCCGACCGGCTGCCCTTCGGCGATGTAGCGCTCTATCAGCGTCTTCAGAAGGATCTGTGCGCGCTTGTCGAGCATGCGCCGCATTCTACACATGCGGTTAGAATGCGGCGATGCCCAAGCCGGCATTCTCCCGCGTCGCGCTGATCGGCAAGCACACGCCGGAAATCGCCGGTTCGCTGCTCGCCCTGCGGCAGTTCCTGCGCCAGCGCGGCTGCGAAGTGCGCGTGGAGCGCGAAACCGCCAAGCGCATCGGCGACGGCGAGGACGCGGTGGACTACGACGAAATCGGCGCCTTTGCCGACCTGGCGATGGTGCTGGGCGGCGACGGCACCATGCTGGCGGCGGCGCGCAGCCTGGCGCGGCACAAGGTGCCGCTCGCCGGCATCAACCAGGGCCGGGTCGGCTTCATGACCGACATCGCGCTGCAGGACATGCAGGCTTCGGTCGGCGCGATCCTCGACGGCAGGTACAGCATCGAGGAGCGCGCGCTGCTCGATGCGGAGATCCTGCGCGGCGCGGCGCGCGTCCTGCACACCGTGGCCCTCAACGAGGCGGTGGTCGGCAAGGGCTCGCAGGGCCGCCTGATCGAAGTCGAGGTGCGCATCGACGGCGAGTACGTGTACGCGCTGCGCGCCGACGGCCTGATCGTGGCGACGCCGACGGGCTCGACCGCCTACGCGCTGTCGGCGCAGGGCCCGATTCTGCAGCCGGGCGTATCCGCGTTTGCGCTGGTGCCGCTCAACCCGCACGTGCTGTCGGCACGGCCGGTGAGCGTGAGCGACCGCAGCGCGATCGAGATCGTGCTGCTGAGCGCGGTCGATGCGCGTGCGCATTTCGACGGCTTCGCCCTCACCGAGCTGGCGCAGGGCGACCGCTTGCTGCTCAAGCGCTCGGCCGACGCCATCCGCTTCGTGCATCCGCCGGGCTACAGCTATTTCGCCATGCTGCGCGAGAAGCTGCGTTGGAGCGAGGCCGCCGAAAAGGACGCGGAGCAGGACTGAATCGCCATGCTGCGGGTACTGTCGGTCCGCGACTACGTCATCGCTGAAAGCGTCGAGCTGGAGCCGGGCCCCGGCTACACCGTGCTTACGGGTGAAACCGGTGCCGGCAAGTCGATCCTGGTGGACGCGCTCGAATTGCTGGTCGGCGGCCGCGCCGACAGCGCGCTGGTGCGCGAGGGGGCGGAACGCGCCGAGCTGTCCGCCGAATTCGATCTCGAACCGCGCGCGCCGCTTGCCGCCTGGCTCGCCGAGCGCGAGCTGCAAGGCGACCCCGGCAGCCTGATCCTGCGGCGCACGCTGGAGCGCGGCGGGCGCTCGCGCTGCTTCATCAATGGCCACGCCGCGACGCTCGCCCAGCTGGGCGAGGCGGGCGAATTCCTCGTCGACATCCACGGTCAGCACGAGCACCAGTCCCTGCTGCGGCCCGCGGCGCAGCGGCTGCTGCTGGATGCGCACGGCGGCGGCGAGGCGCTGGCGCGCGACTGTGCCGCGGCGTATCGCGAATGGCAGCGACTGCGCGCGCTCGCCGAGGACGCGGCGCAGCAGTTCGCGCGCCACGAAGCCGAGCGCGCCGAGCTGGAGGAAAAGCGCGACCTGTTGGGCAAGCTCGCGCCGCAGGCGGGGGAGTGGGAGGGCCTCGCCGAGGAGCACCGCCGCCTGCAGCACGGCTCGAGCCTGCTCGCCGGCGCGCAGTCTGCGCTCGAGGCTCTGTCCGAGGCGGAAGGCGCGATCCTGCCGCAGCTCGCCGCAGTGACCGCACGGCTGCGTGCGCTTGGCGAGCACGACGCACGGCTCGCGCCGATCCTCGAGATGCTGGCCTCCGCCGACGCCCAGGCCGGGGAGGCGATGCGCGAGCTGCGCCAGTACGCGTCGCGGGTCGAGCTCGACCCGCAGGCGCTGCGCGATTCGGAAGCGCGCATCGAGGCGCTGCATGCTGCCGGCCGTCGCTTTCGCGTCCGGCCGGAAGCCCTGCCGGAACTGGCCGAGGCAACGCACTCGCGGCTCGCGGACCTGGCCCTGGCGGCAAGCCCGGAGGCGCTGCAAAAGGAAGTTGCGGCCGCTGCCGAGCGCTACGCGGCAGCGGCGCAAAAGCTATCCGCCAAGCGCAAGGCCACCGCGAAAGCGCTCGCCGCGGCGGTCACGGAGGGCATGCAGCAGCTGGCGATGAAGGGTGGGCGCTTTGCCGTGACGCTGCATGCGCTCGAGGCGCCGAGCGCGGCCGGCATGGAGGCGATCGAATTCGAGGTGTCGTCGCACCCGAGCCTGCCGCTGCGGCCGCTCGCCAAGGTCGCATCGGGCGGCGAACTGTCGCGGCTCAGCCTCGCCATCCAGCTGGTGGCGGCGCGTGTCTCGCCCGTCGCCACACTGGTATTCGACGAAGTGGACGCGGGCATCGGTGGCGCGGTGGCGGAGACGGTGGGCCGCTCGCTGCGCACGCTCGGCAAGGAGCGGCAGGTGCTGTGCGTGACGCACCTGCCGCAGCTGGCGGCGCAAGGCGACGCGCAGTGGAGCGTGCTGCGCACGGGTGCGCGCGGCAAAGTGGCGAGCAGCGTCACGCGGCTGGATCGCGCGGCGCGCGTCGAAGAGCTGGCGCGCATGCTCGGCGGCGCCGAGATCACCGCCACCACCCGCAAGCACGCGGCGGAACTGCTGGACGCCGGCTAGACGCCCAGGTCCTTGCGGTTGGGGCAATCCTGCTTGGTGCAATCCGCGTACAGGGCGAGCGAGTGGCCGTGCAGCGCGAAGCCGCGCTTGCGTGCCACCTCGCTCTGGCGCTGCTCGATCTCGGCGTCGTAGAACTCCTCGACGCGCCCGCACTGCAGGCAGACCAGGTGGTCGTGGTGCCCGCCCTGATTCAGCTCGAACACCGCTTTTCCGGTCTCGAAATGCTGACGCGACAGCAACCCCGCCTGCTCGAACTGCG
>JAOTWE010000209.1 GCA_029863065.1 Betaproteobacteria bacterium | reverse complement strand
CAAGCTGCGGGCGGAGAACGGCGAGCCGCTTGAGGCAGTGGGCAGCTTTGCCGACGCGGTGCGCGATCGCCGCTACGCCAACGAAGCCGCTGCCCGTTACGGCCTGGTGAGCGCGCGCCTGCGCGCGCGGCAGTTGAGCGAGGCGCGCTCGGACCTGGCGGCGCTGCGGGCCACCGGCGCCGTTAGCCCGATGATCGAGACGCTGAGCGCCCGGGTGCAGCAGGCCTCGGGCGACGCCGCCGGCGCGCTGGCCACGCTCGCGCAGGCGCTGCAGCGCTTCCCGGGGCGGCTGCCGCTGATCTACGCCTACACGCAGGCGCTGCAGGGGGCGGGCCGGCACGAGGCGGCGTTAGCCGTGCTGGCCGAACCCGTGCGGCGGCACCCGGGCGACATGCGATTGCGCGCGCTGCAGGCGCAGACCTACGCGGCGCTCGGCAAGCGTCTGCTGCAGCACCAGGCGCAGGCCGAACTCTACGTGCTTCGCGGCAGCGTGCCGGCCGCGATCGAGCAGCTGCAGCTCGCGCGGGCGGCGGGCGATGGCAATTTCTACGAGTTGTCGGCGGTCGAGGCGCGGCTGAAGGAGCTGCGCGCCCGCCACGCGCAGGAACAGCGCGACGCCAAGCGCTGATCGGGCGCGCGCCCGGTCACGGGCGCGAAGTCTCGCGGGCGTCGGAGTACGCTTCGTAAAGCAGGTCGAAGGTCTTCTCCGCTTCGCGCAGCAGCTCGTCATCGCTGGCAGCGCGGCGAACTGCGCCCTGCAGCAGCGTCTGCACGCCGGCGGCTTCCGCCACCGGCGTGCCGCGCACCTCGAGAAAGTGCACGATGCTGCCGATGCGACTGAGCGCAGCGTGTCCGGCCAGGCCGAACTGGCCGAGCATCTGCTCGAACGTGACGTGCGTTTCGCTGTTGGCATAGCGCGCGCCTTCGAAGCCGAAGCCAAGCGCCCCGTCGGGGCAGGCGGCGCCCTTGTCGAGCCATTTCAGCTTTGCCTCCGAGTCAATGAATCGTCGGATCAGCCAGGCACAGGCAAGCCGGTCGGCCCACAACGGCCGCCGAGTCGCCCATGTCCGGCGCTGCGGCAACTCGTCGCCGCGCGCCGCGGCGCCCCCTTGCGCCGGATAGAGCAGCCCGCGCACCTCGCGCTCCGCCTCGGCGAGCGCCTGCTCGGTGCGTCCGCGCGCCTCGGCCGGAAAGAAATCGAGTGCGGCAACGGCCTCGTAATCGCGGCGCTGCTTGTGCAGCACGCGCTCGATGGCGGAGGCGTCGGAGACGCCGAAGCCGATGCGCAGGCTGTGAATGTTCTTGGTCAGCTCGTCGTAGCGCGCCGAGCGGTCGAAGTAGCGCTCGAGCTGCACCTGTTGCTCCTCGCCCGCCGCTTTGACCCGCAACACGCTGGCGACGCCCGCAGTCTGCGCCACGTATTGTGCGAGGCGCTCCAGGGCGTACCGGTTGTCCGCCGTGTCGGGTAGCAGATAGACGCCCTCGCGCATCACCGCGGCACCCAGCGACTCCAGCGTGCGCAGCATGCGCATGCGCCCCGTGGGATCGTCGATGGGCAGCTGCGTCACGGTCACCAGCCAGCGGCTGCCCGCGGGCGGATGTTCGCTCGCCGTCGCGGTGTGTTCCGTCTCCATGGTGCGCGCGATTATTGCACGGCGCGCCGCGCGTGATATATAAGCATGCGTCATGGCCCAGGCAGCGCGGTGGATGCGGATGCGACTCGCCGCGGAAGGTGAAACTCCGGCGCTGTGTGCCGCTGTCGCGGCGGCGCAGCCGGCAGCAGCAGCGCCGGTTCTGCTGTGGCTGCGCGTTCTCGACGCGTGCGCGTTCGCGCTCATTGCGCCACGCCGACTTGCGCCGGGCCGGGCGCGGCGCTGGCTGGCGTGGGGCGCGATGCCCGCGGTCGCCACCTGCCGCCTGTTCGGCCTGCCTGCCTACCTGGAAGGCGAAGCGATCTGGCTGCACGGCCGGCGCGAGGCCGGCCTGCGCGCCGCACACGTGGGGCAATGCGCCGTTATCGAAGGCGCGTTTCCCGCGCGCCTTGCGGCCGAGCCGGGACTGGAGGCGGCGTTTCGCGAGCGCATCGAAGCCCAGCACGGCTGGCGCTTCGATACCGCGTGGCCGAGCGGCGGCGAGGCGCGCCGATGAACAGCCGGCGGCGCTTCCTGCAGGGCGCTGCAGGGCTGCTGCTGGTGCGCGACGCGCTCGCCGCCGGGACGCTCGAGAAAGGCGTCTACCGCGTCACGGGCGAGGCGCACATCAACGGCGTGGCGGCCAAGCGCGGCATGGAAGTCAGGGTGGGCGATGCGGTGGTCACCGCGGCCGGCAGCGAGATCATCTTCGTCGTCAACCGCGACGCGTTCCTGTTGCGCGCGAGCTCGCGCCTGGACGTCGGCGGCGCGGCGGCCAACGTGTTCCGCATCGTCACCGGCGCGCTGCTTTCCGTGTATCAACCGGGCGTGCGCAAGACCCTGCACGCGCCGACCGCCACCATCGGCATCCGCGGCACCGCGCTCTACGTCGAGAGCGGCGCCGACAAGACCTACGTGTGCACGTGTTACGGCGAAGCCGAACTGGTGCCGCTGGCCGACCCGGGCGCTGCAGAAACGGTGCGTACGCGCCACCATGAGCAGCCGCGCTACATCATGCGCAAAGGGGCGCAGCAGATGATGGTGAAGGCGCCGGTGATCAACCACACCGACGCCGAACTCAGGATGCTCGAGTCACTGGTCGGCCGCGGCGTTCCCTTCAACCCGGCGGACCACAGCACCTCGTCCTACTGATCGACCTGCGGCACGATGCCCAGGCGCACATACACCGGCCGCATCTGGCGCCGTAGGGCCGGCAGTCGCGACAGGTAGGCGAGCGAGGCGCACAGGGCAATGGCGCCGCCGATCGCGAGCGCGGCCGGCGGACCCAGATACTGTGCCGCCCAGCCCGCGGCGAGCGCGCCCAGCGGGCTCACGCCGAGAAAGGCCATGATGTAGATGGCGGCGACGCGCGCGCGCAGGCGGTCCTCGACGATCGTCTGCAGTACGGTGTTGATGGACCCCGCGGTGAGCATCATCCCCATGCCGGCCGCGTAGACCAGCGGCAGCGCCAGCCAGAGCTGCGTGCATCTCGCGTAGACAATCACTGCGGCGCCCGCGGCGGCGCCGGCCCAGCCGATTACGCCGAGCAGCCCGCGCACGGTCGGCCGCAGCGCGAGGTACAGCATTCCCGACACGGCGCCCAGGCCGCCGGCGCCGATCAGCCAGCCGAGCGTTTGCGAGTCGCCGCCGAAGACATCGCGTGCGAAGAACGGCGCCAGCGCCTGCAGCGGCTGCACGCCGAAGCTGACGGCGGCGAGCAGCAGCAGAGCGCTGCGCGACGGCAGAAAACCGTAGGCCCAGCGAAATCCAGCGGCGAGACCCGCCAGCCATCTTTCCTGCCCGGCGCGCAAGACGCGGGGCGGCACGCGCAGCGCCGCCAGCGCCGCCAGGATCGACAGGTAGGACACGCTGTTCAGCGCGAAACCCCACACCTCGCCGTAGAGCGCGATCACGGCGCCGCCGATCATCGGGCCGACGAAGCGCGCGCCGTTCATCAGCATCGACTGGAAGGCGATGGCGTTCGGCAGGTCGGCGCGGCCCTCGACCAGCTCGATGAGAAAGGACTGGCGCGCCGGGCTGTCGAAGGCGTTGACCACGCCGAGAACCAGGTTGCCGGCGACCAGGTGCCAGGGGGCGATGTGGCCCGAGGCGACCAACGTCAGCATGGCGAGCGACTGCGCGAGGGCGATGCTGTTGGTCGTGCGCAGCACCGTGCGTTTGTTCAGGCGGTCGACCCAGACCCCGGCGACTGGCGCCAGCACCAGGAAGGGAACCTGCAGCGCAAAGCTCGCCAGGCCGAGGTAGAACGCCGAGCCGGTGAGGCGGTACATCAGCCAGCTGGTGGCGATCAGCTGCAGCCAGGTGCCGAACTGCGAGATGCCCTGACCCAAAAAAAACAGCCGGAAGCCGCGGTGCCGGAAGGCGCGCAGCTGGTGCGGGAGATTCACGTCCTGCCGGTCAGCTTTTCCAGAGTCGCCTGGAAACCGTGCAGTCGCTCGCGCTCCTGCTTCACTACGTGGGCGGGAGCCCGCTCAACGAAGGAGGCGTTGGCCAGCTTGGCGCGGGACTTGGCGATCTCGCCGTCGAGGCGGCGAATCTCCTTCGCAACGCGCTGCCGCTCGGCTTCGGGGTCGACCTCGATGTGCGGCATGATCCTGTGGGGCCCGGCGACGGCGACGGGGGAATCTGAGGCCGGCAGGTCGGTGACTTTCCTCAAGTCGGACACCCGCGCGAGAGCCATCATTCCGGACTCGGCAGCAGCGCTCAGCTGGCCCGTGACATAGAAGGAGATGCGATCCTTCGGCGGCACCCTCTTCTCGCCGCGCAGGTTCCGGGCGGCATCCACGATGTCTTTCGCCAATGCGATCTCGCGCTCCGCCGCCTCGTCGATCTTCTCCGGCTGCGACTTCGGATACGGCGCGAGCATGATCGTTTCGCCCGTCTTTCCGGCCAGCGGCGCGACCTTCTGCCAGAGCTCCTCGGTGATAAACGGGATGATGGGGTGCGCGAGCCGCAGCGCCGCTTCCAGCACGCGCACCAGGGTGCGGCGCGTGCCGCGCTGCTCGGCGTCGCCGCCTTTCGCGAGCTGCTCCTTGGCGACCTCGACGTACCAGTCGCAGTACTCGTCCCACACGAAGCGGTAGATCGCGCCGGCCGCGTTGTCGAAGCGGTACTCGCTGAAGCCCTTCTCGATCTCGGCCTCGGCGCGCTGCAGCGTGCTGACGATCCAGCGGTCCCAGGCGGAGAGCTCGACCGGAGCCTTGTCGTCCGCGCCGCAGTCCTTGCCCTCGGTGTTCATGAGCACGAAGCGCGTCGCGTTCCACAGCTTGTTGCAGAAGTTGCGATAGCCCTCGCAGCGCCCGAGGTCGAAGTTGAGCGTGCGCGCGAAGGTGGCCTGCGCCGCAAAGGTGAAGCGCAGCGCATCGGCGCCGAAGGCCGGGATGCCCTGCGGATAGTGCGTGCGCACGTATTTCTCGATCTTCGCCTTATGATCCGCGCGCAACAGGCCGACCGTGGACTTGGCGAGCAGCGCCGGCAGCGTGATGCCGTCGATGAGATCCAGCGGGTCGAGCGTGTTGCCCTTGGACTTCGACATCTTCTCGCCCTCGGCGTCGCGCACGATGGCGTTGATGTAGACGTGGCGGAACGGCACCTTGCCGGTGAAGTGCCGCGTCATCATGATCATGCGCGCGACCCAGAAAAAGATGATGTCGAAGCCCGTGACCAGCACGGAGGAAGGCAGGAAGACTTCCAGGTCCCGGGTCTTGTCGGGCCAGCCGAGCGAAGAAAAGGGCACGAGCGCGGAGGAGAACCAGGTGTCGAGCACGTCCGGGTCGCGCTTGAGCGGCGCGCCGCCCGCCTGCCGGCGCGCTTCCTGTTCATTGCGCGCGACGTAGATCTTTCCGGACTCGTCGTACCAGGCGGGGATCTGGTGTCCCCACCACAGCTGCCGCGAGATGCACCAGTCCTGGATGTTCTCCAGCCAGTGATCGTAGGTGCTGCGCCAGTGCTCAGGGTAGAACTGCACCGCTCCCGAGGCCACGGCCTCGAGGCCCGATTGCGCCAATCTGTCCATCTTCA
>JAOTWE010000208.1 GCA_029863065.1 Betaproteobacteria bacterium | reverse complement strand
CCCTTGCTGGCGTTGGTTGGAACGATGATTTCCTTGAACAGCAGCTTCACGCCGTCGGCAATCGGCTGCAGCAGGCCGAGCGGCCCGACGCGGTTCGGTCCGATGCGGATCTGGATCCAGCCGATGAGCTTGCGCTCCCACAGCGTCAGGTAGGCCACCGCCAGCAACAGCGGCACGACGATGCCGACGATGTACGCCAGGTTCCAGGCGGTGTCGACGAGCGCGGCGCGCCAGTCCATCTAGGCCACCTTCTCCATCGGCGCCTTTTGCAGCTCCACGCTGCCGAACATCGGACCCAGGCCGGCGGTCGAGGCGTGCGCCGCAGCCACCCGCACGCAATCGTCGGGCAGTTGGTCGTCGAGCGCCGCGGCGAGCCGCGCGCTGCCCTCGCCCTGACGCACGATCAGCGGCTGGCCGGGCGCCACGCCCAGTTTCTGCAGCAACCTTGCGTTCATCCACGCCCGCGGGGGTTGCGCATCCCGCGTTTCCTGCAGCGCCGGCGCGCGGCGCACGAGCGGGTCGGCGAAATAGATCGGCACCTCGGCAATGCGCTGGATACCGGCAATGCTCCAGGAGGACCGCACTTCCGGGTCGATGGCGTTGGACAGCAATGCGGCCACGTCGCGGCCGCCGAGGCAGGCCTGCCGCACCTCCTCGATGGTGTCGAAGCCGAAGCCGGGCTTGCCGAGCAGCGTGCCCAGCACGCGCAGCACCTTCCACGCCGGCCGCGTTTCGCCCGGCGGCGCAACCGTGGCCTGGAAGCTCTGCGCCCGCCCCTCGGTGTTGACGAAGGTGCCTGCCGTCTCCGTAAAGGGAGCGATCGGCAGCAGCACGTCGCCCACGTCGGACTTCCACGCGGTGAGATTGACAACGAACGACGCCCCGCGCAGCGTCTGCGGGTCGGCGCAATCGAGCTGCGGCTCGACATTCAGGAGCAGCACCGATTTCTTGCCGAGTACCGCCGGCAGTCCGCCGCCGGTGGGCAAGCCCGCAACGTAGCCGCCCACCGAGTTGGCCGCTTCGCCGAGAAAGCCGAGCTTGACGCCCAGTGCCTGGGCCGCGGCGTGGATTTGCGCCGCCTGCGGATGTTGCTGCGCGAAGTTGCCGAGCAGCACTGCGGCGTTGTTCGCGCCGGCAAGCCGATCCTTGAACGCGGCAATCGCCTGCGCCAGCGCCGAAGGCGCAACGATGGTCTTGCTCGCGAGCGGCATCAGCCAGTCGTCATCGACCGAATGCAGCACGTGAATCTGCGCGCCCTTCTTGGCCGCCTGGCGCAGGCGCTGCGCGATCAGCGGATGGTCCTTCCTGAGGAAGGATCCCACCACCAGCACGCGATCGAGGTTGCCGAGCTCGGCAATCGGCATGCCAAGCCAAGGAATGCCCTGACGCCGTCCATCGCCGGCGAAATCGCTGTGACGCAGCCTGAAGTCGGCGGCGCCGAGCTTGCCCGCGAGATGCAGCTCTTCCAGCGTGGCGTGCGGCGAGGCGAGGACGCCGGCGTCCTGCAGTCCGGCCGCCGCATGCTGCAGCGCGACCTCCCAATCCACCTCCTCGAGCTTGCCGTCGCGCCTCAGCATCGGCCGCGTGAGCCGATCCGGCGCATTCAGTCCTTCATAGGAGAAGCGGTCCTTGTCCGAGAGCCAGCACTCGTTGATCGCCTCGTTTTCGAGAGGCAGCACGCGCATCACCCTGCCCTGCCGCACCTGCACGACGAGATTCGCGCCCAGGCCGTCGTGCGGCGATACCGACTTGCGCCGCGAAAGTTCCCAGGTGCGCGCGCTGTAGCGGAAGGGCTTCGAGGTGAGCGCGCCGACCGGACAGAGGTCGATCATGTTGCCGGAGAGCTCGGAATCCACCGTCTTGCCGACGAAGGCCACGATTTCGGCGTGCTCGCCGCGCCCGATCATGCCGAGCTCCATCACGCCGGCCACTTCCTGGCCGAAGCGCACGCAGCGCGTGCACTGGATGCAGCGGCTCATCTCTTCCGCCGCCACCAGCGGGCCGACGTCCTTGTGCAGCACCACGCGCTTTTCTTCCTGGTAGCGCGAGGCCGAGGCGCCATAGCCCACCGCCAGGTCCTGCAGTTGGCACTCGCCGCCCTGGTCGCAGATCGGGCAGTCGAGCGGATGGTTGATGAGCAGGAACTCCATGACGCCGTTCTGCGCCGTCTTGGCGACCGGCGATTGCGTCTGCACCTTCATGCCGTCCGCGACCGGGGTGGCGCAGGCCGGCATCGGCTTGGGCGCCTTCTCCACCTCCACCAGGCACATGCGGCAGTTGGCGGCGATGGAAAGCTTCTTGTGGTAGCAGAAATGCGGGACGAAGATGCCCAGCTTGTGCGCGGCGTCCATCACCGTGGCGCCCTGCGCCACTTCGACCAGCTTGCCGTCGATCTCGAGCTTGGGCATCTAGGCGGCCTGCTTGACGGCGTGTAGTGCGTGAGCGCCCGAACGCCCCCATTTGGGCTCGACCTCGGGTCCTTGCACCAAGCAGTGCTTTTGCGCGATGTGATGCTCGAACTCGTGTCGGAAGTGCTTGAGGAAGCTCTTCACGGGCAGCGCCGCCGCATCGCCCAGCGCGCAGATGGTGCGGCCGGCGATGTTGTCGGCGACGTTGTCGAGCAGCGCCAGGTCTTCCATCCGGCCCTGGCCGTTCTCGATGCGGTTCACCACGCGGTACAGCCAGCCCGTGCCTTCGCGGCAGGGCGTGCACTGGCCGCAGGACTCCTCGAAGTAGAAGTAGGACAGGCGCTCCAGTGCGCGCACCATGCAGGTGGTCTCGTCCATCACGATCACTGCGCCCGAGCCGAGCATCGAGCCCGCCTTGGCGATCGAGTCGTAGTCCATATCCGTCTGCAGCATGATGTCGGCGGGCACCACGGGCATCGAGGAGCCCCCGGGGATGACGGCCTTCAGCTTGCGGCCGCCGCGCACGCCGCCTGCCATTGCCAGCAGCTCTGCAAACGGCGTGCCGAGTTTCACCTCGTAGTTGCCCGGCCGCTCGACATGCCCGGTCACCGAGAAGATCTTCGTGCCGCCGTTATTGGGCCGGCCGAGCGCGAGAAAGGCGTCGGCGCCCTTGCGCATGATCCAGGGCACCGCGGCCAGGGTTTCCGTGTTGTTGATGGTGGTGGGCTTGCCGTACAGGCCGAAGCTCGCCGGGAACGGCGGCTTGAAGCGCGGCTGGCCCTTCTTGCCCTCCATCGACTCCAGCAGCGCCGTTTCCTCGCCGCAGATGTAGGCGCCGTAGCCGGGGTGCGCGTACAGCTCGAAGCTGAAATCGGAGCCGAGGATATTCTTGCCGAGATAGCCCGCGTCGTAGGCTTCCCTCAACGCCGCCTCGAACTGCTCGTACTCCGCCCAGATCTCGCCGTGAATGTAGTTGTAGCCGGCGCCCGCGCCCATGGCGTAGCCGGCGATGATCATGCCCTCGATCACCGAGTGCGGGTTGTAGCGCAGGAGGTCGCGGTCCTTGCAGGTGCCCGGCTCGCCCTCGTCGGAGTTGCAGACGAGGTACTTGACGCCGGCGT
This sequence comes from Betaproteobacteria bacterium, assembly GCA_029863065.1. GTDB lineage: Bacteria > Pseudomonadota > Gammaproteobacteria > Burkholderiales > SG8-39 > JAABQT01. The sequence continues at coordinate 2,170 of JAOTWE010000208.1, read as the reverse complement.
ACTGCCGCGGCATGAACGACCACTTGAGGCCGGTCGGGAAGCCGGCGCCGCCGCGTCCGCGCAGCGCGGATTTCTTCACTTCGGCGGTGACCGCCTCGGGCGCGATGCCCTCCTTCAGGATGCGGCGCAGGGCGCCATAGCCCTCGCGCCCCTCGTAATCCTTGAGGTGCCAGTTGCGGCCGTCGAGGCCGGCCATGAGGATCGCGTCGGGACCGTAGTCGAGCATTTCAGGTCTTCCGCGACAGCTCGTCGACGAGCGCGTCGAGCTTGTCATTGCTCATGTAATCGCACATGCGCTTGTTGTCGACCAGCACCACGGGCGCCATGGCGCAGGCGCCCATGCACTCGCCTTCCTTTAGGGTGAACCAGCCGTCAGGCGTGGTTTCGCCGAAGCCGATGCCCAGTTTCTTGCGCAGGTAGTCGGCGGCCTCGAGCGAGCCCTGCAGGCCGCAGGGCAGGCAGGTGCACACGGTGAGCTTGTGCGTGCCGCTTTGCTGCAAGTTGTACATGTTGTAGAAGCTCGCCACCTCGTACACCGCGACCGGTGCCATGCCGAGGTACTGCGCCACGTAATCCATGGTTTCGGTCGACAGCCAGCCCTTCTCGTCCTGGGCGATGATGAGCGCCGCCATCACCGCCGACTGCTTCTGGTCGGGCGGGTACTTCGCGACCTCGCGGTCGATCTTCTTCAGGGATTCGGGCGCCAGCATGTGCGCTAGCGGTCGATTTCGCCGAACACGATGTCCAGCGTGCTGATGATGGCGACGGCGTCCGCCAGCATGTGGCCGCGCGCCATCTCGTCCATCGCCGAAAGATGGGTGAAGGCCGGCGAGCGCAGCTTCATGCGATAGGGCTTGTTGGCGCCGTCGGAAATGAAGTACACGCCGAACTCCCCCTTCGGGCCCTCGACGCCGGCATAGGCCTCGCCTTCGGGCACATGCATGCCCTCGGTGAAGAGCTTGAAGTGGTGGATCAGCTCCTCCATGTTCTGCTTCATCTCGGCGCGCGACGGCGGCGCCACCTTGTGATTCGCGCTGATCACCGGCCCCGGGTTCTGGCGCAGCCAGTCCACGCACTGCTTGACGATGCGGTTCGATTGCCGCATCTCCTCGATGCGCACCAGGTAGCGGTCGTAGGTGTCGCCGTTGCGGCCCACCGGAATGTCGAAGTCGAGCCGGTCGTAGACCTCGTAGGGCTGCTTCTTGCGCAGGTCCCATTCGACGCCCGAGCCGCGCAGCATCGGCCCGGTGAAGCCGCGCGCCAGCGCGCGCTCCGGCGACACGACGCCGATGCCCACGGTGCGCTGCTTCCAGATGCGGTTGTCCGTGAGCAGCGTTTCGTAGTCATCCACGCACTTGGGGAAACGCCGGGTGAAATCCTCGATGAAATCGAGGAGCGACCCCTGGCGGTTGGCATTCATTTCGCCGAGCGCGCGCGCATTGCGCGTGTGCTGCGCCTCGTACTTGGGCATCGCCTCCGGCAGGTCGCGGTAGACGCCGCCCGGCCGGTAGTACGCGGCGTGCATGCGCGCCCCCGACACCGCCTCGTAACAGTCGAGCAGGTCCTCGCGCTCGCGAAAGCCGTACAGGAACACGGTCATCGCGCCGAGATCGAGCCCCAGGGTGGCAACGCCGAACAGATGGTTCATGATGCGCGTGATCTCGTCGAACATCACCCGGATGTACTGCGCGCGGATCGGCACCTCGATGCCGGCAAGCTTCTCGATCGCCATCACGAAGGCGTGCTCGCTGCACATCATGGAGATGTAGTCGAGCCGGTCCATGTAGGGCAGCGACTGGATGTACATCCGCGATTCGGCGAGTTTTTCGGTCGCGCGGTGCAACAGGCCGACATGCGGGTCGGCGCGCTGCACCACTTCGCCGTCCATCTCCAGCACCAGCCGCAGCACGCCGTGCGCGGCCGGGTGCTGAGGCCCCAAGTTGACCGTGTAGTTCCTGATCTCCGGCATCAGCGCGGTTCCTCGCCGTAGTTCGGCTCGCGCACGACGCGCGGCGTGATCTCGCGCGGCTCGATCGTCACCGGCTCGTAGACGACGCGCTTCTGCTCCGGGTCGTAGCGCATCTCGACGTAGCCGCTGATCGGGAAGTCCTTGCGGAACGGGTGGCCGACGAAGCCGTAGTCGGTCAGGATGCGGCGCAAATCAGGATGG
>JAOTWE010000207.1 GCA_029863065.1 Betaproteobacteria bacterium | reverse complement strand
GGCCTGCAATATGCCATCGTGGTACTTGTTGGCGTAGTCGACCCGCGTGCTGCAGCAGTTATCGATGCCGCGGGCGCCGGCCGCCGTTTTGTACCAGACCCGGTATTGCGGCAGGCGCTTGCCGATCAGGTGCACCGACATGAGATGGATGTAAATGAAGCGCGGCGCGGCGCCGGCCGGCGCCAGCCGCTCGAGCCAGCGCAGCACGTCGGCGTCGTCATTCACGTACCCCGGCGCGAACGAGCCATCGATGTACTCGTCGACGTTCACGCCGTACGAGGAGCGCAGGCCGTAGAAGCTGCTGTGATCGCCGCTCAGCAGGAATTCGTTTCGATAACCGAAACGCTTGAGCACGTCGGCGAGGCCGAAGTTGCGCAGGCCGAGCTGATGCCAGGAGCGCGCGGCGTTGATCGCCAGCAGCCCGCAAAGGGACTCCGTGCATGCGGCGAAGGCGTTGTCGAACCGGGCGAGCTTGCCGTCGCGATGCAGGCGGCTGAGGAACGGCGTGTTGTCGCGCGCATGGCCGTAGACGTTCATCTGGTCGGCGCGCAGCGCATCGACGGTGATCAGAATGAGCGTCTTGGCGGCGAAGCGTGCCGGTGCCGCATACCTTGAAGCGACCTCGCGGTCGATCGCGGCCAGCGCCCGATCCGACATGAAAGGCATGTTGGGCGTCCCGGGCCGCCCCTGCTCGACGAGAAATGTCGTCACCAGGGGATCGGGCGTATCGCCGTAGGCCGCGGCCCGAAAAACCCATTCCGCGGACAGGGCGAGCGACCCGAGGACGAGTATGACCGTGCCCAATCTGGCCCGGTGGATCGACCCTGCCGGCGCAAGGAAGGCGCGGATGCGGGCGCCGGCCGAGCGCACCTCGCGCGCGATCGCCGGCGCCGCAATCCAGTAGATCAGGAGCAAGACAAGGTACAGGCCGCCGCTCGCCGTCCACGGCATCCACGGGCTGACCGGCATCGCGGCGATCAGCTCCGGCAGCTGCCATGCGTACGTCCACAGCAGCTCGCGCGACACCACCTGGTTCCACGTTTCCCGCCCGATGATCAGGATGGCGTAGTAGGCAAGCAGCGCGAAATTCAAAGTTGCGAGCACCAGCGCGGTCACCAGGCGCAGGCAGCCGGCCGGCACGGGCAGAAGGAGCAGCGGCCAAAGGCCGGCGAGCGCCGCCGCCAGCAAGCCGCTGACGATCAGGACTTGAACGAACTGGAACTGGTGGCGCGCCGCGAACACCAGCGCCGCGGCGCAAACGATGCCGACCGCCAACGGTTGCGCGACCTTTCGCCGCAGCGCGATCCAGGCGCCGAGGCGGCGCGGCAGGAACAGGATCGCCAGCGCCAGGATCGCCACTGCGCCGTCCGGCAGCAGGGGAGTTCCCGAATACTCGTATCGCCGCGCATAGAACTCGATCACCGCCGCGGCGAGGCATGTCCAGAATCCGAACAATCCCCTGAGCGCGTTCATCCGGCGAAGCCCCCGGGCCGCGCATCCCGACCGCGGGGCCGGGCGAGCCCAGGGCTTGCGATTCTCAGCTAGGCCGCCTTCTTTTCGTCGCGCAGCGCCCGGCGCAGGATCTTGCCGACGTTGGTCTTGGGCAGCTCGGCGCGGAACTCGATGTACTTCGGGCGCTTGTAGCCGGTGAGCTTGTCCTTGCAGAACTCGATCACGGCCTCGGCGGTGAGCGCGGGGTCCTTCTTGACGATGAAGAGCTTGGGCACCTCGCCCGAGTGCTCGTCGGCCACGCCGATGGCGGCCACTTCCAGCACGCCCGGGTGCATGGCCACGACCTGCTCGATCTCGTTCGGGTAGACGTTGAAGCCCGAGACCAGGATCATGTCCTTCTTGCGGTCGACGATGCGGATGAAGCCCTCGTCGTCCATCACGCCGATGTCGCCCGTGTGCAGGTAGCCGCCCGCGTCGATCACTTTGGCCGTTTCGTCCGGTCGCTGCCAGTAGCCCTTCATCACCTGCGGGCCCTTGATGCAGATCTCGCCCGGCTGCCCGATCGCCACGGGCTTGTTGTCGTCGTCGCGGATCTCGATGTCGGTCGAGGGCGCCGGCAGTCCGATCGAGCCCCTGAAGGCGGGCAGGTTCGGCGGGTTCAACGTGGCGACCGGGCTGGTCTCGGTGAGCCCGTAGCCTTCAATCAGCACTTTGCCGGTGACCTGCTGCCAGCGGTCGGCCACCGCTTTTTGCACCGCCATGCCGCCGGCCGCGCAGAGCTTCACGTGCGAGAAGTCGAGCTTGTGGAAGTCCGGGTTGTTGAGGAAGGCGTTGAACAGCGTGTTCACGCCGGTGATCATGTTGTAGCGGTGCCTGCCGAGCTCCTTCACGAACGCCGGGATGTCGCGCGGGTTGGTGATGAGGACGTTTTCGCCGCCCATCTTCGCCATCATCAGGCAGTTCACCGTCAGCGAGAAGATGTGATAGAGCGGCAGCGCCGTGATCATCACCGGCGACTCGTCGCCCGCCGCGCGGCTCAGGAACCCGGCGGACTGCTCGATGTTGGCGAGGATGTTCTCGTGCGTGAGCATCGCGCCCTTCGAGACGCCGGTGGTGCCGCCCGTGTACTGCAGGAAGGCGATGTCGTCGTGGCCGACGTCGAAGGGCTTCATCGGCAGCCCCGCGCCCTGCTTCAGCACCGAGTTGAAGCGCTCGGCGCTCGGCAGTTCGAACGCCGGCACCATCTTCTTCACGTTCCGGACGACGAAATTGACGATCAGGCCCTTCGCGCCGAGGAGATCGCCGAGCGCCGCCACCACGACGTGCTTCACGGGCGTGCGCGGCAGCACCTCTTCCAGCGTGGTGGCGAAGTTCTCCAGGATGACGATCGCGTCCGCCCCGGAGTCCTTCATCTGGTGCTCGAGCTCGCGCGCGGTGTACAGGGGATTGACGTTCACCACCGTGTAGCCGGCGCGCAGCGTGCCGAAGAGCGCGATCGGATACTGCAGGCAGTTGGGCATCATGATGGCGACGCGCGCGCCTTTCGGCAGGCCCTTCGATTGCATCCAGGCGGCGAAGTCGCGGCTCATCTTGTCGAGCTCGCCGAAGCTGAGCGTCTTGCCCATGCAGTGGTATGCCGGGCGCGCGGCGAACTTCGCGCAGCACTTCTCGAACAGCTCGCCCACCGACTTGAACTCGTCCCAGGTCACGTCGGCAGGGATCCCCTGGGGGTAGCTCTTCAGCCAGATGCGTTCCATGGTCGGTCCTCCTAGCGCCCGATGATACTAGGGCGCGGCCCGGAACAGCCGGACTGCGAGCGACGCGGCAAGGCACCCCGCGCCGATTGCCGCATAGCCGCATGCCCAGGCGAAGACGCTTGTCTGGCCGCCTGCCAGGTCGAGCGCCGCGCCGAACACGGCCGGGCCGAGCATGCCGCCGCCGAAGCCGACCAGCGAATAGAGCCCCATGGCAGCCCCGCGCAGCTCGGGAGGCGCCGCCGCGACGTACCCTGCGGTGAGGGTGGCCGACTCCGCCATCACCAGCATGGAATAGAAAATCAGCAACGCCACGACGACCCCCCAGTGCAGCGGCGCCGAGAAGGCAACCGCGATGCCGGCGAGGGACGACGCGCTCATGACGATGAGGACCCAGCGCCGCCGGCCGATCCTGAGCGCGAGTTCGTTGCCGAGGATGGAGGCCGGGACGGCGAAGAGATTGAGCGCCGCCGCGATCGCCGCCGGTCCCCAGGGCGCGCCGCCCGATGCGCCCAGTCCCGCGGTAAACGAAAGGAATGCCACCATCCAGCCGCGCGAGCCGAACAGCTCCAGGCAATGCACGCCGTACCCCAGCATGTAGCCGAGCGCGGCACGGTTGGCGAGCACCTTGCGCCACGCCGCCAGCGGAAAGAGGATCGAATGCGTGGCCCCGGCGGGTCTTTTCGGCCTGAGGCTCGCGTACACCAAGATGCCGGAGACGATGGAGCCGACGGCGCACAGGACGAACGCCGCGCGCCAGCCCCACAGCGGCGCTATCAAGCCCGCGAGCGCGAAGGAGAGCGCCGCACCGATGCCGAAGAACGAGGTGTAGAAGGCGATGTAGCGGCTTTGCGCGGGGCCGTGCACGACGTCGGAGAGCAGGCGCAGGCCCGGCATATACGTGCCGGCGATGCCGGCGCCGAGGAGCGCCTGGGACGCGCAGGCGCTCGCGAATCCCGCGGCGACGAGGCCGAAGCCCGCGCAGCCGGCCAGCGCCAGCGTGCTGCCCGCTGCGTAGACATAGCGAGCGTCGATGCGGTCGGTGAGCGCCGTCCAAGACGACACCGTGCCGACATAGCCCGCGAAGAAGAAGCTGCCGATGATCCCGGCCCCGGAGTTGGAGAGCTGCCACTCCGCCTGCAGCTGCGGCAGCAGCGCCGGGTAGGTGGAAAAGCCCAGCATCGAAAAGATGTGGGCCGCAATGAGAATAATGGGGACAGACCCCATTTTTTCGCTCTGCGGAATAATGGGGTCTGTCCCTATTTACTTGTTCTTAAACGTAGGCTTTCTCTTCTCCACGAAGGCGGCCATGCCTTCTTTCTGGTCCTCGAGGCCGAACATGGAATGGAACAGGCGCCGCTCGAACAGCACGCCCTCGGCGAGCGCGGTCTCGTAGGCGCGGTTGACGGATTCCTTGGCCATCATGACCACGGGCAGCGAATAGCCGGCGATCTTGCCCGCCATCGCCAGCGCCTCTTCCATGAGCTTGGCGGCGGGCACGACGCGCGACACGAGCCCGGCGCGCAACGCCTCCTCGGCACCGATGGTGCGCGCGGTGAGGATCATGTCCATGGCGAGCGCTTTCGAGGTGAAGCGCGGCAGGCGCTGCGTGCCGCCCGAGCCGGGCATGACGCCGAGGTTGATCTCGGGCTGGCCGAACTTTGCCGTGTCGGCGGCGATCGCCAGGTCGCACATCATCGCGAGCTCGCAGCCGCCGCCGAGCGCGAAGCCCGCCACCGCGGCGAGCACCGGCTTCCTGACGTTCCGGATGTGCTCCCAGTCGCGCGTGATGTAGTTCGACTTGAAGGCCTCCATGTAGTCGAAGTCCTTCATCGCCGCGATGTCGGCGCCGGCGGCGAAGGCCTTGTCGCTGCCGGTGATGACGATGCAGCCCACGCCCTCGTCGGCATCGAACGCGTAGAGCGCCTTCGCCAGTTCCTGCATCAGCTGCGCGTTGAGCGCGTTCAGCTGCTTCGGGCGGTTGAGCGTCACCACGCCCACGCGCCCCTTTGCTTCGACGACGATGAATTCGTAGCTCATTTCCCGCGTGCCTTCATTTCGGAGAGGGGCATGTACCCCGGGATGTCGATGCGCTTCCTGCCCGGCTCCACGGCGCTGAGCGCTTCCACCCTGCGCATGGTCGTCGCGCTGCGTTCGGCGAGCCTCTGGTAAAGGAGCATGTTGTCCTTCTTCCACTGCAGCTCCTCGGCCGTGAGGCTGCGCAGCACGCGCGCCGGGATGCCGGCGGCGAGCGCGCGCGCCGGGATGCGGCCTTCCGCCTTGACGAAGGCAAGCGCCGCCACCATCGCCTCCTCGCCCACCTCGGCGTTGTCGTTCACCACGCAGTTCATGCCGACGAGCGCGCCGCGCCGGATCACGCAGCCGTGCAGCACCGCGCCGTGGCCGATGGTCGCCTCCGCCCCCACGACCGTGTCCTTGCCGGGAAAGCCGTGCAGCATGCAGGTGTCCTGGATGTTGGCGCCTTCCTCGACGACGATGCGCCCGAAGTCCCCGC
>JAOTWE010000206.1 GCA_029863065.1 Betaproteobacteria bacterium | reverse complement strand
CGCGGAGTACGCGGTGAAGATGATCCTCGACGCGATGACGCAGGCATTGCTCGCCGGGCATCGCATCGAGATCCGCGGCTTCGGCAGCTTCGGGCTCAACTACCGCCCGCCGCGCGTCGGGCGCAATCCCAAGTCGGGCGAGAAGGTGCACGTGCCGGAAAAGTACGTGCCGCACTTCAAGGCCGGCAAGGAGCTGCGCGAGCGCGTCGACTCCGCAGTCGAGGCCGCCGCCCAGCAGGCGCAGGCCACGCGGTAACGCCGGGGCTCGGACCCCGGTCCATTCCATGCGCATCCTGACCTGGACGATCCGCATCGCGCTGTTCATCCTGCTGCTCGCCTTCGCGGCGAGGAACACTGAGCCCGCGACCCTGCGGTTCTACTTCGATCTCGCCTGGCAGGCGCCGCTGGTCGTGCTGCTGCTCGCGTTCTTCGCCGCCGGCGCGCTCCTTGGCCTGCTCGCGGCGCTGGGCGCCGTGCTGCGCCAGCGGCGCGAAGTCTCGCGGCTGCGGCGCGAGCTGCGCGCCGCGACGCGACCGGGCGACGCACCGACGCTGCCGCCGCCAGCGGAGGGCTGATGGAGTTCGAGTACTGGTGGCTGCTCGCACTGCCACTGTTTTTCGTTTTGGGCTGGGTTGCGGCGCGCGTCGACATCCGCCATCTGGTCTCCGAGTCGCGCGCCCTGCCGCGCTCGTACTTCGAGGGCCTGAACTTCCTGCTCAATGAGCAGCCCGACAAGGCCATCGAGTCGTTCATCGAGGTGGTCAAGGTCGATCCCGAGACCGTCGAGCTGCACTTCGCGCTGGGCAGCCTCTTTCGGCGCCGCGGCGAATACGACCGCGCCATCCGCATGCACCAGAATCTGATCGAGCGCCCGGACCTCGGCGCCGAGCAGAAGCTCACGGCGCTGTTCGAGCTGGCGCAGGACTACCTGAAGGCGGGCATCCTGGACCGCGCCGAGGAGCTGTTCACGCGCCTCGAAACGGGTGCGCACGCCACCGAGGCGCGGCGCTACCTGCTGGAAATCTTCCAGCAGGAAAAGGACTGGGCGCGGGCCATCGTCATGGCCGAGCGCCTGCAGGACGACTCGGGGGAGTCGCGCGAGCGGCAGATCTCGCAGTTCGAGTGCGAGCTGGCGGCCACCGAGGCGACGCACTCGCGGCCGCAAGGCGCGCGCCAGCACCTCGAGGCGGCGCTGGCGGCGAACCGCAAGTCGGTGCGCGCGAGCGTGGCGCTGGGTGACCTGGAGCGCACGGCCGGCAATCTCGAGCGCGCCATCGAGCACTGGCAGCGCGTCGAGTCGCAGAACCCCGCCTACCTGGCGCTGGTCGCCCCGCGGCTGCTCGAGGCTTACCGCAGCGTCGCCCGGCTCGAGGAGGGCTTGACGCTGCTTGCCGGCTACCTGGAGCGCTATCCGTCGCTCGATCTGCTCGATACCGTGTTCCAGACCACGCTCGAAGCCAAGGGCGCCGAAGCGGCCTACAAGCTGGTGCGCGACGAGCTGCGGCGCAATCCGACGCTGCTCGGCCTCGATCGCCTGCTCGAGGCGCAGATCGTGGCCGACACCCACCCCGAGCGGCGGCGCGACCTCGAGCTGGTGCGCAACCTCGTGCACAGCCACACGCGCCGCCTGGCGCGCTACCGCTGCGAGGAATGCGGCTTCAAGGCGCGCCAGTTCCACTGGCACTGCCCGGCGTGCGGCGGCTGGGAAAGCTACCCGCCGCGCCGCACCGAGGAGTTCGAGCTCTCGCCATGAACGTCACCGTCATCGGCACCGGATATGTCGGCCTCGTGGCCGGCGCCTGCCTCGCGGATTCGGGCAACCAGGTGCTGTGCCTGGACGTCGACGCGGCCAAGGTGGCGCAGCTCAACGCCGGCGGCATTCCGATCTTCGAGCCGGGGCTGGAAGCCATCGTGCAGCGCAACCGCGCCGCCGGACGGCTCGCCTTCAGCACGGACGCGACGGCGGCTGCGGCGCACGGCGCGCTGCAGCTGATCGCGGTGGGCACGCCGCCCGATGAGGACGGCGCCGCCGACCTCAGCCACGTGCTCGAGGCGGCGCGCGGCATCGGCCGGCACATGACGGGCTACCGCGTCGTCGCCACCAAGTCGACGGTGCCCGTCGGCACCGCCGATCGCGTGCGCGCCGTGATCGCCGAGGAACTGGCGGCGCGCGGCGCGGCGCACGCCTTCAGCGTCGTCTCCAACCCCGAGTTCCTCAAGGAAGGCGCGGCGGTCGAGGATTTCATGCGCCCGGACCGCATCGTCATCGGCTCCGAGGACGAGCGCGCCACGGCGCTGCTGCGCGAGCTGTACGCGCCGTACCAGCGCAACCACGAGCGCATCCTGCACATGAGCGTGCGCTCGGCCGAGCTCACCAAGTACGCCGCCAACGCCATGCTGGCGACGCGCATCTCCTTCATGAACGAGCTCGCCAATCTCGCCGAGCGCCTGGGCGCCGACATCGAGGAAGTGCGCCGCGGCATGGGCGCGGACCCGCGCATCGGCTTTCACTTCCTGTATGCCGGTGCGGGCTTCGGCGGCTCGTGCTTTCCAAAGGACGTCGCCGCCCTGCAGCGCACCGCTGCCGAAGCCGAGCGGCCGCTGCGGCTGCTCGACGCGGTGGCGGCGGTGAACGCGGCGCAAAAACACGTGCTCGGCGAGAAGGTGCGCGCGCGCTTCGGCGAGCGGCTCACCGGCCGGCGTTTCGCGCTCTGGGGCCTGGCATTCAAGCCCAATACCGACGACCTGCGCGAGGCGGCGAGCCGCACGTTGATCGCCGACCTGCTCGACGCCGGAGCGATCGTCCGCGCCTACGACCCGGTGGCGGGCGCGGCGGCGCGCCGCCTGTACGCCGACGAGCCGCGCGTCGAAATCGTCGACGGCGCGATGCAGGCGCTCGAGGGCTGCGATGCGCTCGCCATCGTCACCGAGTGGCGCGAGTTCCGCAGCCCGGATTTCGCGGCGCTGAAGGCGCAGCTCGCGCATGCCGTGATCTTCGATGGCCGCAACCTGTACGATCCGGCCGTGGTCCAGGGGCACGGCTTCGAATATTTCGCCATCGGCCGCCGCACATGAAGGCACCGGTGACCGCGAAAGCGCGTGTGCTGGTGGTGGGCGACGTGATGCTCGACCGCTACTGGTACGGCGACGCCACGCGCATCTCGCCGGAGGCGCCGGTGCCGGTGGTGCTGTGGCAGCGCGAGGAGGAGCGCCTCGGCGGCGCCGCCAACGTGGCGCGCAATTGCGCGGCGCTGGGCGCGCCGACGACGCTGCTGTCGGTCACCGGGCGCGACGAGGCCGGCGAGCGCGTGGCGCAACTGCTGCGCCAGGAGGGGGTCACGGCAAGCCTGCGCCGCGATGCCAAAGTGCGCACCACGCAGAAGCTGCGCGTGGTGCACAAGAAGCAGCAGCTGCTGCGCATCGACATGGAAACGCCGCCGTCGCAGGAAGTGCTGGCCTCGAAGCTCGCCGACTACCGCAAGGCGCTGCCCGCGTGCGACGTGGTGCTGCTCTCGGACTACGGCAAGGGTGGCCTCGCGCACGTTGCCACCATGATCCGCGAGGGGCGCCGGGCAGGAAAGCAAGTGCTGGTCGATCCCAAGGGGGGCGACTACTCGCGCTACCGCGGCGCGAGCATGATCACCCCGAACCTGAAGGAGCTCGAGGACGTGGTCGGGCCCTGGCGCGACGAGCGCGAGCTCGCCGCGCGCGCGCAGGCGCTGCGCGCCAAGCTGCGCCTGCAGGCGCTGCTGCTCACGCGTGGCGAGGAAGGCATGACGCTGTACCGCCCCGGGCGCGCGGTGCGAATCAAGGGCGAGCGGCGCGAAGTGGCGGACGTCACCGGCGCCGGCGATACCGTGATCGCCGTGCTGGCGGTAATGCTGGCCGCGGGCGAGGGCATGGAGTCGGCGGCGCGCATCGCCAACCGCGCCGGCGGCATCAAGGTCACCAAGTTCGGCACCGCGGTGGTGACGCGCGAAGAACTGTTCGGAGGCACCTGATGCTGCACGTCGTCACCGGCGCTGCCGGGTTCATCGGCTCGAGGCTGGTCGCCGCGCTCAACCGCCAAGGCGTGAGCGAGATCCTGGCGGTCGACAACCTGGAGAACGTCGACAAGCTGCCGAACCTCGCCGCGTGCGAGATCGAGGACTACCTCGACAAGCGCCAGTTCATCGCCCGCCTCGAAGCCGGCCAGTTCGACGGCGCCATCGAGGCCGTGCTGCACCAGGGCGCCTGCTCCGACACGATGGCGGCGGACGGCCGCTACGTGATGGAGAACAACTACCGCTATTCGCGCTCGCTCCTCGACTGGTGCCAGGAGGAGGAGGTGCCGCTGCTCTACGCGTCGTCAGCGGCGGTCTACGGCGCGGGCGCGGCGGGCTTTCGCGAGGCGCGCGAGTGCGAGGCGCCGCTCAACGTCTACGGCTATTCCAAGTTCCTGTTCGACCAGTACGTGCGGCGCGTGCTGCCCGGGCGCACGGCGCAGATCGCGGGCTTCCGCTATTTCAACGTCTACGGGCCGAACGAGGCGCACAAGGGGCGCATGGCCTCGGTCGCGTACCACGCCTGGAACCAGCTCGCCGCCGAGGGGCGGGTGAAGCTGTTCGTCGGCTCGGGGGGCTACGGTGACGGCGAGCAGCGCCGCGATTTCATCCACGTCGACGACGTGGTGAAGGTGAACCTGCATTTTCTCGAGCATCGCGAGCTCTCCGGCATCTTCAATTGCGGCACCGGGCGCGCGCAGAGCTTCAACGAGCTGGCGGCGGCGGTGATCAGTGCCGCGCGCGGCACGCGCGCGGGCGCGGCCGAACTTGCGGCGCAAAAGCTGATCGAATACATACCGTTTCCGCCGCAACTCGCCGCGCGCTACCAGAGCTTCACCGAGGCCGACCTGACGCAGCTGCGTGCGGCCGGCTACGACGGCGAGTTCATGGACGTGGCGCAGGGCGTCGCCGCCTACGTGAAGGAGCGATTGCAGGCGTGAAGCGCACCCTCGAGGACTTCATCGGCGACACGCCGCTCGCGCGCCTGCAGCGGCTGCCGGGCGAAGACAACCGGCGCCACGGCAACGTCATCCTCGCCAAGCTGGAAGGCAACAATCCGGCCGGCTCGGTGAAGGACCGGCCGGCGATCTCCATGGTGCGGCGCGCCGAGGAGCGCGGCACGATCAGGAAGGGCGATGTGCTCATCGAGCCCACCTCGGGCAACACCGGCATCGCGCTCGCCATGGCGGCGGCGATCCGCGGCTTCCGCATGATCCTCATCATGCCCGAGCACCTGTCGGTGGAGCGCCGCCAGACCATGCGCGCGTTCGGCGCCGAGATCATCCTCACGCCGCAGAAGGGCGGCATGGAGACGGCGCGCGACCTCGCCGAGCAGATGGTGCGCGAGGGCAAGGGCATCATGCTCGACCAGTTCGCCAACCCGGACAATCCGTTGTCGCACTACGAGGGCACCGGCCCCGAGATCTGGCGCGACACGCAAGGCAAGATCACCCACTTCGTCTCCTCGATGGGTACCACCGGCACCATCATGGGCTGCTCGCGTTTCTTCAAGGAAAGGAACCCGAAGATCCAGATCGTCGGCTGCCAGCCCGAGGAAGGCTCGCAGATCCCCGGCATCCGCAAATGGCCCGAGGCCTATATGCCGAAGATCTACGACCAGGCGCGCGTCGACCGCCTGGAGTACGTGAGCCAGGCCGACGCCGAAGAGATGGCGCGGCGCCT
>JAOTWE010000205.1 GCA_029863065.1 Betaproteobacteria bacterium | reverse complement strand
CCTTTTACAACAGCGCTAGACTGCACTCATCGTTGAACTACGTGTCGCCAGCGACGTTTGAACAGCTGACTCAATGAACCCGGTGTCAACAAAATCGGGGGAAGATCCATTCCGGCGCCCGTACTATGTCACGGCGACGACCCGTCCGGCGATGAGGTCGGCGATGCTCGCCGGGGCATAGCCCAGCGACGCGAGCAGCTCGCGCGCGTCCGCCGACAGGGCGGGCGGCTGGCTGCGCAGCGCGAGGCGCTTGCCGCTCAGTTCGAGCGGCAGGCCTGGCACCTTGAAGCTCGCGCCGCGCGGGTCGCGCGTCTCGATCATGCCGCCCGAGTTCAGGTGCGGGTCGTCGATGAGGTCCCGCGGACGGGCGATCGGGGCGAACGGCAGACCCATCGCTTCCAGTTTCCGCGACAGTTCCGCCTTGGTATGGCGCTGCAGAATTTCCTGCAGCTTCGGCAGCAACCATTCGCGCGCACAGACGCGCTCGCCGTTTGTTTTCAACCGCGCGTCGGCGGCCAGGTCCGCGGCGCCGAACTCGCGACAGAAGACTTCCCACTGCGTGTCGGTGACTACCCCGACGAACAGGCGGTCGCCGTCTTTCGTCTTGAAGATGTCGTACACGCCCCAGGCCGGTCTTTTCACCGCCATCGGCGGCGGCTCCTCGCCGGTGATGGCGAGCTGCGCCATGTGCTGCGCCACCAGGAACGCGGTGTTCTCGAAAAGCGCGCTGCGCACCAACTGGCCCTTGCCAGTCGTCTCGCGCTCGCGCAGCGCCGCGAGGATGCCGATGGCGGCGAACATGCCGCCCATGATGTCGTTCACCGAGGAGCCGACGCGCAGCGGCCGGTCGGGAAGTCCCGTCATGTACGCGAGCCCGCCCATCATCTGCACCACCTCGTCGAGCGCCGGGCGGTTCTCGTAGGGCCCGGAGAGGAAGCCTTTCATCGTGCAGTAGACGAGGCGCGGGTGGCGCTTCGACAACTCCTCGAAACCGAAGCCCATCTTTTCCAGCGCGCCCGGGCGGAAGTTCTCCGTCATGGCGTCGGCGCTGTCGATGAGCTTTAGTGCGATCTCCTTGCCCTCGGGTTTTTTCAGATCGAGGGCGAGGCTCTTCTTGTTGCGGTTGAACATCGGGTAGAAGCCCGCGCCCGCGCCCATCAGGCGGCGCGTGTTGTCGCCTTCAAGCGGCTCGACCTTGATCACTTCGGCGCCGAGGTCCGCGAGCACCAGCCCGCAGCTCGGGCCCATCACCATGTGCGCGAACTCTACGACGCGCAGCCCTTCAAGCGGCAGCACGGAACCCTTTGGGAAGCCCCGCGAGCGCCATGTGGCCGTAGAGCGGCTCATCGGGCACGCCGCCGTGCATGATCTTCCTCGCGGCGAGGAGCTTGTCGAAGTCGATGCCCGTCTGCACGCCCATGCTCTCGAACATGAAGACCAGATCCTCGGTGATCACGTTGCCGCTTGCGCCGGGCGCGAACGGGCAGCCGCCGAGGCCGCCCATCGAAGAATCAAACGAGCGCACGCCTTCCTCCCATGCGGCGAGCGCGTTGGCGAGCCCCAGGCCGCGGGTATTGTGGAAATGCGCGCCTTCGAGCTTGCCGCCGATTTCCTGCTTCACGCGTTTGAAGACGCGGCGCACCTGCGCCGGGTTGGCGTAGCCGACGGTGTCGGCGAGGGCGACGCAGTCGCAGAATTCGGCCAGCGCCACGGCGATGCGCACCACCTCATCCTCGGGGACATTGCCCTGCATGGTGCAGCCGAAGGCGGTGGACACGGCGCCTTCGATCTCGGGGCCTTTGCCGTTGCGCATCTGCGCGGCCTTGCGCACTTCCTCGATCATCTCGTCGGGCGTCATGCGCACGTTGGAGACGCTGTGCTGGTGCGAGGCGGAAACAGGGAAGGTGATCTTGTGCGCGCCGGCGTCGCGCGCGCGCTCGAAGCCCTTCACGTTGGGCGCGAGGGCGACGACCTTGAGGCCGGGGATGGTCAGGGCGTGCTTCACGACTTCGCCCGTGTCGGCCATCGCCGGGATGAGCTTGGCCGGGACGAAGGAGCCGACCTCGATTTCGTTCAGGCCGGCGGCGGCGAGGGCGCTGATCCAGGCCTTCTTGGTCGCGGTGGGCATGAGTTGCTTGGCGTTCTGCAGCCCGTCGCGCGGGCCGACTTCGCAGATCTGGACTTGGCGCATGGCGTCCTCCTGGCAGGAGCGAATTCTAGCGCGCCTCGATGCGCAGGACCGCGTAGCCGCACAGCGCCCCGCACGCGGCGAAGGCCAGCATCGCCCACAGCGACGCGCCCCAGCCGCCGAAGTTCGTCGCCAGCCACGCCAGCAGGACCGGCGCGACGAACTGCCCGGCCTGCGAGGCCTGCATGACCATGCCGTTGGTGGTGCCGACATGCTGGAGCGTCTTGGCGTGCGCCACCACCCCGGAAAAGATGCAGGCGGGAATCACTCCGGCGCACATCGAGAACGCGAGGCACGAAAGATAGCGCAGGCTGTCGGGCAGCAGATTGCTGAGCATGCCGATATCCGTCACCACCATCACCGCGCAGGCGGCGAGGATCAGCGGCCCGCGGCGTACGCCGTGCGCGAGCAGCCAACCACCGCCGAGGTTGCCGGGCACGTTCACCAGCACCATGAGGGCCGTGAGAAGCGATGCGGCTCCAGGTGCCATGCTCCGTTCGTCCACAAGGAATGTCGGCAGCCAGATCATCACCGAGGTCCACTGCGCAACGTAGAACGCAAAGAGCAGGGCCAGCGCTACGCTGCCGGGCTGCGCCAGCGACTCGAGCGCCAGCTTCATCGAACTCACCGTGCCATAGCGCGGCGTCGGCGCGAGTCGCGCGACGAGCACGAAGCACAGCGCCGCCACGATCGCCAAGATCACCCACAGGCCGCGCCAGCCCCAGGCCGCGAGAATCAGGGGCGCCAGGAACATCGCCGCGCTGCCGCCGGAAGGCATGTAGGCGCTCCACAGACCCATGACCTTCGAATGGTCGCGGTGCTCGGCAGCCGTAGCGGCCATCAGCGCCGAACCGGATACCGCGAACAGCATGAAACCGAGGCCCTCGAAAAAGCGCGAGGTCAGAAGCGAAGAAAAATCCCACGCAGCGGCGCCCAGCAAGCCGGCAAGGCACATGACCGCCAATCCCGCCAACCCGAGACGTTTGTGGCCAAAGCGGTCGCACAGCACGCCCACGAACATGCCGACGAGCAAGCCGATGACGTTGAAGGTGGTGGCGATGAAGCCGGACTCGACCAGCGTGAGCCCGAGTTCTTCCCTCTGCGCGGGCAGCGCGGGCGGCACCTTGCCGATGTAGGCGCCGCAAATGAGGCCGCCGGCGAACACGGCCCAGACCGCGGGCCAGCGCGTGCCGCCGCTCAAGCGGCGTGCACCGGAATCTTCAACTCGACGATCTTCTTCCGCCAGTCCTCGGGGCCCGACTGGTGCACCGACTTGCCCGTCGCATCCACCGCCACCGTCACCGGCATGTCCTTCACGTCGAACTCGTAGATCGCCTCCATGCCGAGGTCCGCAAACGCCAGCACCTTCGACTTGCGGATCGCCTTGGAGACCAGGTACGCCGCGCCGCCCACCGCGATGAGCGATGCCGCCTTGTGCTTGCGGATCGCCTCGATCGCCACCGGTCCACGCTCGCCCTTGCCGATCATGGCGACGAGCCCGGTCTTGCCGAGCATCATGTCGACGAACTTGTCCATGCGCGTGGCGGTCGTGGGCCCGGCGGGGCCAACGACTTCTTTGCCTACCGGATCGACCGGTCCGACGTAATAGATGACGCGGTTGGTGAAATCGACCGGCAGCTTCTCGCCCTTCGCCAGCATGCCCTGGATGCGCTGGTGCGCGGCGTCGCGGCCGGTCAGGAGCTTGCCCGAAAGGAGCAGCGTCTCGCCGGGCTTCCAGGAGCCCACTTCGGCGGGGGTGAGCGCATCGAGATTCACGCGGCGCGCGTTCGCCGCCGGCGTCCAGGTAACCTTCGGCCAATCCGCGAGCGAGGGGGCCTCGAACTCCGCCGCTCCCGAGCCGTCCAGCACGAAATGCGCATGCCGCGTCGCCGCGCAGTTCGGGATCATGGCGATGGGCTTGTTCGCCGCGTGCGTGGGATACGAGAGGATCTTCACATCGAGCACGGTGGAAAGGCCGCCGAGGCCCTGCGCGCCGATGCCGAGCGCGTTCACCTTGTCGTAGAGCTCGATCCTCAGCTCCTCGTACTTGTCCTTCGGCCCGCGCGACTTGAGCTCCGCCATGTCGATGGGCTCCATGAGCGACTCTTTGGCCATCACCATCGCTTTCTCGGCAGTGCCGCCGATGCCAATGCCGAGCATGCCCGGCGGGCACCAGCCCGCGCCCATGGTGGGCACCGTCTTCAGCACCCAGTCGATCACGGAATCCGACGGATTAAGCATGGCGAACTTGGCCTTCGCTTCCGAGCCGCCGCCCTTGGCCGCGACGTCCACGGCGACCGTCGTGCCGGGAACCATTTCCACATGGATCACCGCCGGCGTGTTGTCCTTCGTATTGCGGCGCGCGAACTGCGGATCTTCCAGCACCGAGGCGCGCAGCTTGTTGTCCGGGTGGTTGTAGGCGCGGCGCACGCCCTCGTTCACCGCGTCGGCGAGCGAGCCCTTGAAACCCTCGAAGCGCACGTCCATGCCGATCTTCAGGAACACGTTGACGATGCCCGTGTCCTGGCAGATGGGGCGGTGTCCTTCGGCGCACAGGCGCGAATTGGTGAGGATCTGCGCGATCGCATCCTTCGCCGCCGTGGACTGCTCGCGCTCGTAGGCGCGGCCGAGCGCGCGGATGTAGTCCGCGGGGTGGTAATAGGATATGAACTGCAGCGCGTCGGCGACGCTCTGCACCAGGTCCTCGCTGCGGATGACGACCGGCATGTTCGCGGGCTGAAGGGAGAGTTGCGGAGGACGCTTAATCTAGCATACGCTTGATTCAATTCGGCATTCGTTCCAGAGGAGGAGAAGCATGTCGTCCAACATCGAATCGGTGCTGCATGAAACCAGGGTGTTCCCGCCCGCGCCCGAATTCGTCAAGAAAGCCAATATCTCTGGCATGGAGGCGTACCACAAGTTGTGCGCCGAGGCCGAGAAGGACTTCGAGGGGTTCTGGGGCAGGCTGGCGAAGGAAAACCTCCTGTGGCACAAGCCGTTCACCCAGGTGCTCGACGAGTCGAAGGCGCCGTTCTTCCGCTGGTTTCACGACGGCGAGCTAAACGCCTCCTATAACTGCCTCGACCGGCACCTGAAGACGCAGCCGGACAAGGTGGCGATCATCTTTGAGGCCGACGACGGCAAGGTGACCAAGATCACCTACAAGGCGCTGTATCATGAGGTCTGCAAGCTGGCGAACGCGCTCAAGGCGCACGGCGTGAAGATGGACGACCGCGTGCTGATCTACATGCCGATGTCGATCCAGGTGGTGATGGCAATGCAGGCCTGCGCGCGCATCGGCGCCACGCACTCGGTGGTCTTCGGCGGCTTTTCCGCCAAGTCGCTGCAAGAGCGCATCGTCGATGCGGGCGCCACCGAGGTCATCACTGCGGACGGGCAGTTCCGCGGCGGCAAGGAGATCCCGCTCAAGCCGGTGGTCGACGAAGCCTTCGCCATGGGCGGCTGCGAGAAGGTGCGCAACGTCATTGTCTACAAACGCACCGGCAGCAAGGTGCCGATGCAGGCGCCGCGGGACAAGT
>JAOTWE010000204.1 GCA_029863065.1 Betaproteobacteria bacterium | reverse complement strand
GCCAGAATTCCGGCGCTGATCAGCAGCACGCCCAGCAGCTGCGTGCTGGCGAGCGTTTCGCCGAACACGGCGCCGCCGGCGACCGTCACGATCAGCGGACCACCGCCGCGCATGATGGGATAGCCGAAGGACATGTCGCCCCAGCGGTAGGCGCCGGCCAGCGCCCAGAAGTAGGCGATGTGCACCACGGCGGACGCCGCGATCCATGGCCAGGAAGCCGCCGCCGGCACGCCCATGAAAGGGGCCGCAATGAGCGCCACCGCGCCGCTGCCCGCGGCGAGGCCGACGGCGCCGAGTTGCTTGTCCTCGCCCGACTTGAGCAGCGCGTTCCACCCGGCGTGCAGCAGCGCGGCGCCGAGCACCGCCAGCGCCACCGGCAGCGGGATTTCCATTGCTGAAGTCTAAATGGGGACAGACCTCATTTTTCTCATTTGCAAATGAGAAAAATGAGGTCTGTCCCCAATTACGCGCCGATCAGATGCTCGAGCACCGGCCGCACGCGCTCGGCCGCAGCGTGGCCCTCGTCGATCGCCTCGCGCGCGCGGTGGAAGTCCATCATGGCGAAATCCGGCAGGATCGGCGTGACGAGCGCGTCGGCAGGTTCGCCGGCGAGCCGGCTGCGCCCCACGCGCACCTGCATGATGTCAAAGCTCGCGAAAAAGACGCCGAGCGCCGAGGGCATGTCGGGGCTCTCGACGGCCGCCGCCGCCTCCGCCCGAGCCGGCATGAACCGACTCCACCAGGCAGTCCTTCTGGCATCGGCCTCCGGCTCTTGCTCGCGCGCGCGCTCACGGTAGTAGCCGAGCTTCGCCCAGCCGAGATCGATGGCGATGACGATGTCGGCGCCGAGCGCGCGGCACATCGACACCGGCACCGGGTTGACGAGCGCGCCGTCGACGAGCAGCTCGCCGTCGCGCAGCACCGGCGCGAATACGCCCGGAATGGCGATCGAGGCGCGCACTGCGTCGAGCACGTGGCCACTGCGCAGCCATACCTCCCGCCCGGTGGCGAGCTCGGTGGCCACCGCGCCGTAGGGCAGCGGCAGCGCAGTGATGTCCTGCAACCCGAAGCGCGCGCGCATGAACTCGAAGAGCTTCTTGCCGCGGATCAACCCGCCGCGCAGTGTGAAATCCATGAGCCCGAAGACGTCGCGCCAGCCGAGCGACAGCGCCCACTCCTGCAGGCGATCGAGCTCGCCCGCGGCGTAGGCCGCGCCCACCAGCGAGCCCATCGAGGTGCCGCAGACAATGTCGGGCCGGATCCCGGCCTCGACCAGCCCGTTGATGACACCGATGTGCGCCCAGCCACGCGCGCCGCCGGCGCCGAGGGCGAGGCCGATTTTGGGCCTGCGCCGCAGCGACATCTAAATGAGAAAAATGGGGTCTGTCCCCATTCAAATACGTTCAAAAATCGCCGCGATCCCCTGCCCGCCGCCGATGCACATCGTGACCAGCGCGTAGCGCTTCTGGGTTCTTTCCAGCTCGTACAAGGCTTTCACCGTGAGGATGGCGCCGGTGGCGCCGATCGGGTGGCCGAGCGCCACTGCGCCGCCGTTCGGGTTGACCTTCGCCGGATCGAGACCGAGATCCTTGGTGACCGCCATGGCCTGCGCGGCGAAAGCCTCATTCGATTCGACGACATCCATGTCGGCGGGCTTCAAGCCCGATTTTTCGAACACGCGTTTCACCGCCGGAATCGGGCCGAGACCCATTACCTGCGGCTCGACGCCCGCGTGCGCATAGGCGACGAGCCGCGCGCGCGGCTTCAGACCCTGCTTCGCCGCCGCGCCCGCTTCCATCATGACGATGGCGGCGCCGGCGTCGTTCAGCCCCGAGGCGTTGCCCGCGGTCACCGTACCGTCCTTCTTGAACGCCGCCTTCAGCTTGGCGAGGTCCTCCATCTTCGCGCCCGGGCGCACGTGCTCGTCGCGCGTGACCTGCTCGACGCCCTTCTTCGATTTCACCTCGATGGCGACGATCTGCTCCTTGAAGAAGCCCTTCTCCAGCGCGTTCGCCGCGCGCCGGTGCGACTCCACCGCGAATGCGTCCTGCTGCTCGCGCGTGAAGCCGTACTTGGCGGCGATGTTCTCGGCGGTGACGCCCATGTGGCCGTGGCCGAACGGATCGTGCAGCGCGCCGGTCATGGCGTCGACGATGGCCGAGTCGCCCATCTTCTGCCCCCAGCGCCCCGTGGGCAGGAAGTAGGCCGCGCGGCTCATGCTCTCCGCACCGCCCGCCACCACGGTGTCGGTATCGCCCAGAAGAATGTGCTGCGCCGCCGAGACGATCGCCTGCAGGCCCGAGCCGCACAGGCGGTTCACCGTCAGGCAGGGCGTGCCCACCGGCAGTCCGGCGTCGATCGCCGCGACGCGCGACAGGTACATGTCGCGCGCCTCGCCATGGATCACGCTGCCCATCACCACGTGGCCGACGCTCGCCGGGTCCACCTTGGTGCGCGAGAGCGCCTCCTTGATAACGATGGCGCCGAGCTTGGTCGGCGCGAAGTCCTTGAGCGACCCGCCGTAGTCGCCGATCGCCGTGCGCGTGCCGCCCAGTACCACCACTTCGCGTGTGCTCATGTCAGTCTCCCGTGTAAATCGTGCGCGCTCGCGCGCTCGATCGTGACCTGCCTGAATTCCCCGGCCTTGCCGCCCTTGAAGCGCACCGTGCCGTCGATCTCCGGCGCATCCGCGGCCGAGCGCCCGACGCCCGGCGCATCCACCAGCACCTGCATGCTCTGTCCGACCTTGCGGGCGAGCTTTCGTTCGCTGATCGCCTCTTGCACCTGCATGAAGCGCGCGCGCCGCTCTTCCTTCACCTCCTCCGGCACTGCATCGGGCAGCGCATTCGCCGCCGCGCCGTCCACCGGCGAGTAGGCGAAGCACCCGACGCGATCGAGCTGCGCCGCCTCGATGAACTGCAAGAGCTCCTCGAACTCCTGTTCCGTCTCGCCCGGAAAACCGACGATGAAGGTACTCCTTACCGTCACCTCCGGACAGATGTCGCGCCAGCGCTGCAGCCGCTCTATGACCTTCTCCCCGCCCGCAGGCCGCTTCATCAGTTTCAGGATGCGCGCGCTCGCGTGCTGGAACGGCACGTCGAGGTAGGGAAGGAGCTTGCCCTCGGCCATCAGGGGAATGACGTCGTCGACGTGGGGATACGGATAGACATAGTGCAGCCGTACCCACACCCCTAAACCACCGAGCGCCTGGCAGAGTTCCGTCATCCGCGTCTTCAGCGGCCGTCCCTGCCAGAAGCCGGTGCGGTACTTCAGGTCGACGCCGTAGGCGCTCGTGTCCTGCGAGATGACGAGCAGCTCCCTGACGCCCGCCTTCACCAGGTTCTCGGCCTCCTGCATCACTTCGCCGATCGGGCGCGAGACGAGGTCGCCGCGCATCGACGGGATGATGCAAAAGCTGCAGCGATGATTGCAGCCCTCCGAGATCTTGAGGTACGCGTAGTGCTGCGGCGTCAGCTTGATCCCCTGCGGCGGCGCCAGATCGGCAAACGGATCGTGGGGTTTCGGCAGGTGGGCGTGCACCGCGCGCATCACGCCCGCAGTGTCGTGCGGGCCGGTGACGGCCAGCACGCTGGGGTGCGCGGACCGCACCACGCCCGCCTTCGCGCCGAGGCAGCCGGTGACGATCACCTTGCCGTTCTCGCTCAACGCTTCGCCGATGGCCTGCAGCGATTCCTCGACCGCGGCATCGATGAAGCCGCAGGTGTTGACGATGACGAGGTCGGCGCCGCCATAGTCTTTCGCCGTGGCGTAGCCGTCGGCGCGCAACTGCGTAAGGATGCGCTCCGCGTCCACCAGGGCCTTGGGGCAGCCCAGGGAGATGAAGCCGATCTTGGGAATCACTACTTCTTGTCGGGCTCGGACTTGTTCTGCGACTGCGCCGGGAACCCCGGGAAGGAGAAGCCTGCGAACATGTTGCGCGCCTGGTTCTTCATCTGGTCCTGGAACTGCGCGAATACCTTCTGGCTCTGCTCGATGTAGGCCTGCATCAGGCTCTGCATCGCCGGGCCCTGCAGGTTCATGAACTGCGCCCACAGCTCCTGCGAGGCGCGCGAGTTGTCGCCGTAGATCTTCTGCGACTGGTCTTTGAGCGCCTCCTGCATCTGCTGGAAGGCCTCGAGGTTCTTCTCCAGGTACGAACCCATGAAGCCCTGCATGGCGCTGCCGTAGGAGCGGATCATCTGCGACAGGAGATCCGAGGAGAACATCGGCAAGCCGCCCGATTCCTCCTCGAGGATGATCTGCAGCAGGATCGGGCGCGTCAGGTCGTCGCCCGATTTCGCGTCGACGACGCGGAACTCCTCGTTCTTGAGCACCATCTGCTTGACGTCCGCGAGCGTGACGTAGCTCGAGGTCTTGGTGTCGTACAGGCGGCGGTTGGGGTATTTCTTGATCAGCCGCAAAGAACTTTCGCTCTTCGCGTTGGCGGGGTTCACGGCCATGGTTGAGTCTACTCCTTAATACATATGCTGGCCGCCGTTGATCGAGATGTTCGCCCCGGTCACGAAAGCGGCCTCTTGCGAGCAAAGGTAGATGATGAGCCCCGCCACTTCGTCCGGCTTGCCCAGCCGGCCGACGGGAATCTGCGGCAGGATCTTCGAATCGAGAATTTCCTTGGGAATCGCGGTCACCATCTTGGTGCCGATGTAGCCCGGGGAGATGGTGTTGATGGTGACGTTCTTCTTCGCCACCTCCAGCGCCAGGGCCTTGGTGAAGCCGTGGATGCCGGCCTTCGCCGCCGAGTAGTTGGTCTGGCCGAAGGCGCCCTTCTGGCCGTTGACCGAGGAGACGTTGATCACCCGTCCCCAGGAGCGCTCCACCATGCTGTCCATCACCTGCTTGGTCATGTTGAAGCAGGAGTCGAGGTTGGTGCGCATCACCGCGTCCCAGTCCGCCTTGCCCATGCGCTTGAACGTCATGTCGCGCGTGATGCCGGCGTTGTTGACGAGGATGTCGATGGCGCCGATCTCGGCGGTGATCCGCTGCACCTTGGCCGCGCAATCGTCGTAATTCGCCACGTCCACCGGGTAGGCGCCGAAGCTGTAGCCCTGGCCCTTCATCTCGTCGAGCCAGCCCTTGTACTTGGTGTTCGACGGCGAGTAGGTCACCACCACCTTGTAGCCGGCGTCGGCCATCTTGGTGCAAATCGATTCGCCCAAACCGCCCATGCCGCCGGTAACGACGGCGATTTTCTGCTGCGCCATGATTTTTCCTCCTCCTGCGAAACGAGTCTACACCATCACATCATGTGCATGCCGCCGTTCACCGAGATGTTGGCGCCGGTGATGTAGCCTGCATCTTCCGAGACGAGAAACGCGACCACGGCGGCGATTTCCTCGGGCTTGGCCAGGCGCCCCATCGGGATCGAGGCGACGATCTGCTCGCGGATCTCCGGCCGGATCGCGCGCACCAGGTCGGTCTCGACGTAGCCCGGCGACACCGTGTTCACCGTGACGCCTTTGCGCACCACCTCCTGCGCCAGCGCCTTGGCGAAGCCCGCCATACCGGCCTTGGCCGCGGAATAGTTGGTCTGTCCGAACTGTCCCTTGATGGCGTTCACCGAGGAGATGTTGACAATGCGTCCCCAGCCGCGTTCGCTCATGCCGTCGATCACCTGGCGCGTGACGTTGAACACGCTATTCAGGTTGGTGTTGATCACCGCCATCCAGTCCTGCTCGGTCATGCGCTTGAAGATGCTGTCGCGCGTGATGCCGGCGTTGTTGACGAGGAT
>JAOTWE010000203.1 GCA_029863065.1 Betaproteobacteria bacterium | reverse complement strand
GATCCCCGGTTCGGCGTGATCGTAGGTCGAGCGCATGATCTGGTCCCAGAGCGCGCGCGCCGCGATCCTGCGGTACACCCACAGCCCGTCGGCGCGCTGCTGCACCTCCGGCCCCGGCCAGGGCTTCGCCTTGTGCACCAGCTCCACCTCCAGGTCGGCCTCGACCGCCTGCATGAAGGCATCGGTCACCCCCACCGAAACGTTGAAATTCGCGAGGTCGCCCTGGTCCTTGGCGTGAACGAACTCCTCGATGTCGGGATGGTCGCAGCGCAGCACGCCCATCTGCGCGCCGCGGCGCGCGCCGGCCGACTCCACCGTCTCGCAGGAGCGGTCGAAGACGCGCATGTAGGACACCGGGCCGCTGGCGCGCGAACGCGTGCCCTTGACCTCGGCGCCCTTGGGGCGGATCGAGGAAAAATCGTAGCCGACGCCGCCGCCGCGGCGCATGGTCTCGGCGGCTTCCTGCAGCGCCGTGTAGATGCCGGGCTTGCCGTCGACGACCTCGGAAATCGAGTCGCCGACAGGCTGCACGAAGCAGTTGATCAGCGTCGCCTGCAGCTGCACGCCGGCCGCGGAATTGATGCGCCCCGCGGGGATGAAGCCGTCCTCCAGCGCGCGCCGGAAGCGCGCTTCCCAATGGCCGCGGCGGTCCTCGGCCTCGGCCTGCGCGAGCGCGCGCGCCACGCGCGCGCGCACCTCGGCGATGGAGGCTTCGCCGCCCTTGGCGTACTTCTCGAGCAGGGCATCGACGCAGATCGCCTGCGGGGCGATCTGCGGGGCAACTGAGGTTTCGTTCATGGCGGCCGGGGCTGGACTAAACTGCTTATTTATACAGTATTGTCACCCCGGCGACGGGCTTCCCGCAAGCGCCGTTTCGCGCTCCAGGCGCGCCTGCCTGAGCAGGTCGGCGACCCCCGGGTGCCCCGCGCGCAGCGCCAGCTCGACCGGCGTTTCGCCCTCGCGCGTGGCCTGCGCGGGGTCGGCGCCGTTCCGCAGCAGCAGCCCGACCATCTGCGGGTTGCCCTTCATCGCCGCGAAGGCGAGCGGCGTAAGGCCGCCGTCATGGTGCAGGTTGGGATCGAATTTCATCGCCAGCACCCGCTGGCAATACAGGAGGTTGTTCTTGTCGATGGCGTAGAACAGGGCGCGCACGCCCTCCGGGCTCTTTTCCTTCGGCCTGGGCTCGAGGCCGGTGGGCAGGAACTTCGCCATGTAGTTGACGAGCGACAGGCCGATCATCGCCAGCAGCGCGAGCACCAGCGGGATCTTGGAGATGCCGAAGCCCTGGGCGATCTGCTCGGGCAGGTTGGCGCCCAGGATGAGCAGCGACACGGCGACGAAAAAGAAGAACCTCAGGTACAGGAACAGGCCGATGACCACCGCGCAGCCGAGCGCCGCGAGCAGGTAGTCGTGCCTGATGCCCAGCTCCTTGGCGTAGCCCTCCGGCAGGTTGGCGAGCACGGCGGTGAGGGCGATCAGGCCGAACAGCGCCACCTCGCGGATGCGCAGCCGGGTGAGCAGGTCGTCTTTTTCGACTGTCGTCTGGAATGCCACTGCGACTTCTCCCCGGATTGCGCCCGCGCAGGCCGGATTCTCTGTGACCCGCCGCGCGCAGGCAAGGGACGCGCGGGTAAAATCAAGACAACATGTCGAAAGCATTCGTCAGAGAGACCGGCGGCGAGACCGTCGCGGACGCACCGGCCGCGGCGGACGTGCCGGTCCCGGCCAAGAACTACATCACGCCGGCCGGCTTCGCTCGCCTCAAGGCCGAGCTGAAGCAGCTGGTGGAAATCGAACGGCCGGAAGTCGTGCGCACGGTGTCCTGGGCGGCGTCGAACGGCGACCGCTCGGAAAACGGTGACTACATTTACGGCAAGAAGCGGCTGCGGGAAATCGACCGGCGCGTGCGCTTTCTCATCAAGCGGCTGGAGAATGCGAGCGTCGTCGACAATGCCGGCCGCGACACCGAGCAGGTGTTTTTCGGCGCGACGGTGCGCGTGCGCTCGCGCTCGGGCGGCGAGCGCAGCGTGACCATCGTCGGCGCGGACGAGGCTGATGCGGCGCGCGGGCGCGTGTCGTGGATCTCGCCCGTGGCGGCGGCGCTGCTCAAGGCGCGCGTCGGCGATGTGGTGACGCTGCGCACGCCCGCCGGGCCGGAGTCGCTGGACATTCTTGATGTATGTTATCCCGTGATCGATTGATAAAGGAGAATACGAAATGAGCATGCTGCAGGAATTCAAGAGCTTCGCCATGAAGGGCAACGTGGTCGACCTCGCGGTCGGCATCGTGATCGGCGTAGCGTTCGGCAAGATCGTCTCGTCTTTCGTGGGCGACGTGATCATGCCGGTCATCGGCTTACTGATGGGTGGCGTCGACTTTTCGGGGCTGGCAGTAACGATCGGCGAGGCATCGGTGAAATATGGGAAATTCATCCAGAGTTGCGTCGACTTCGTGATCATCGCCGCCGTCATCTTTCTTGTCGTGAAAGGCATCAACCACATGAAGCGCGCCGAGGAAAAGCCGGCTACGCCGGCGGCACCGCCTGCGCCGTCGCGCCAGGAAGTCCTCCTCGAGCAAATCCGCGACCTGCTGAAGAAGGCCTAGCGCCGGGCCTTACTTGAAGTCGCCGGCCTTGGTGACGGCGAGCCGCTCGAGATCGAGGTGGCGGCGCAGCGCGTCGCGCACCGCGGCCGGGGTGAGCGCGGCGACGCGCCGCTCGAAATCGATGTCCCAGGCAAACGTGCGCCCGAGGAACAGGTAGCGCGCGTTTCGTGCGGCGAGCGCATTATCCTGCGTGCGCGCCAGGTAGCGCGCCTCGAGCAGCCCTTTCCTGGCCGCCGCCACCTCGTCGTCACTGAAGCCGTCGCGCAGCGCGCGCTGCAGCTCTTCGCGCACGGCGCGCTCGACGCGTTCCTTGTTCTGCGGCGCGAAGATCGACGCCACGCGGAAGTTGGCCGAGAAGTCCTGCGGGCTGGCGCTGAACCAGGAGTAGGTGCTGTAGGACAGGCCTTCCTTTTCGCGAATGCGCGCCGGCAGACGGGCGGTGGAGGAGCCGCCCAACAGATAATTCGCAAGCACCAGGGCGGGAAAGTCGGGATCGTCGTCGCGCATGCGCAGGTCGAGGCCGGCGCGCAGCACCGCATTGGCCTTGTCGGGCGTGACGAATTCGCCTTCGTAGGCGGGCTTTTCGAATAGTTGCTTGGCAATGCGCTCGTACGGCGCGGGATTCTTCCAGTCGCCGAACAGCGTCCCGACCAGGGCGCGCAGTTCGTCCGCATCGAAGTCGCCGACCGCCGCAAAATCCGCACCGCTGGCGCCCACCAGGTCGCGATAACAGCCGCGCGCGTCGTCGAGCGTCACCGCCTTCAGCGCGGCGATGCGCTCTTCCTGCGACTGCGTGTAGAGCCAGTGTCCCGCCGGATAGGGCTGCAGGTAGCGCTGCAGCTGCTCCGCGGCGATCGCCGAGGGATCGCTGCGCTGCGCTTCCGCGTGGGTGATCGAGCTGCGCTTGAGCTCCTCGAATTCCTGCGGCGGAAACGCCGGCCGGCGCAGGACCTCGGCCACCAGGCGCAGGGCTTCGGGCAGGTGCTCGCGCCGCGTCTCCAGGGTGGCGCCGCCCGCGTTCACCGTCACGGTGGCCTTGAGCCGCTCGAAGGCGTCGCGCAATTCGGCGCGCGTGTGCCGGGTGGTGCCGCGCGGCAGCATCTCGCCGGCGAGCGTGCACGCGGTGCTGCGCCCGCGCGTACTTTCCTCGCTGCCCCAGTGCAGGTCGAGCTTGGCGATCACGGTTGCGCCGCGCGTACGCTTGGGCAGGAGCGCCACTCGTATGCCGTTGGCGAGCGTGTGCCGCTGCAGGCGCGCCTCGATGTTCTGCGGCGAGGGGTCGAAAGCCTCGCCGGCCGCCAGCGCCTCGCCGCCCCTGTAGCCGGCGAGCGTCGCCTCGAGGTCGGGCGTCGCCGGGATCTGCGCGCGTTGCGGCTGCTCGGTCGGGATGAACTCCCCGACCACGCGGTTATCGGGCTTGAAGTAGGTCTCGGCCACGCGCTGCACATCGGCCACGGTCACCGCGCGCAGCCGGTCGCGATACAGGAAGAACAGCCGCCAGTCGCCCAGGGTGTCGAACTCGGCGAGCGCGCTCACCAGTTCGCGGCCGTCGATGCGCGCCTTGTCCATCTCGTTCAGCAGCGTGGTGCGCGCACGCTCGACTTCGTCGGCACGGATCGGCGCCTGCGGCACCCCGCCCAGAACGGCGAGAAGCGCCTCGCGCGCGGCGCCAATTGAACCGTCCTTCGGCAGGCTGGCGCCGAAGGCGACATAGCCCGGATCGTGCAGGGCCCGTTCGAATCCCCAGATCGAGCTTGCCAGACCTTTTTGCACCACGGCCTGGTGCAGCCGCCCCTGCGGCGCGGCACGCATCACTTCGACGAGGACTTCGAGGGCGGGAAAGTCCGGGTGGCTGCCGGCCGGCGCCCGGTACAAAGCGGCAACGATTGGGGTATCGCCCGTGCGGTGCAGCGTCACAGAGCGCTCGCCATCCTGGGTCGGCTCGACGGTGTACAGGCCGGGCAGGGCGCGCGCCGGGCGTGGCAGCGGGCCAAAGTAATTCGTGACGAGCGCAAGGGCGCGCTGCAGCTCGATGCGCCCGCCCACCACCAGCAGCGCGTTGTCGGGCTGGTACCAGGTGCGATAGAAGGCGCGCAGTCGCGCGATCGGTACGGCCTCGATGTCCGAGCGCGCGCCGATGACGGAGTTGCCGTAGTTGTGCCAGGTGAAGGCGAGGCGCTGCATGCGCTGCATGAGCACGCTGCCAGGGCTGTTTTCGCCCATCTCGAACTCGTTGCGCACGACGGTCATCTCGCTGTCGAGGTCCGCCTTGCGCACGAACGAATTCAGCATGCGGTCGGCTTCCATCGCCAGCGCCCACTCGAGATTGTCGGCGGAGGCGGGCAGCGTCTCGAAGTAGTTGGTGCGATCGTTCGAGGTGGTGCCGTTCCAGCGCGCGCCGCGGCTCGCGAATTCCTGCTTGACGTCGGGGTGCCGCTTCGAGCCCTTGAACAGCATGTGCTCGAGCAGGTGCGCCATGCCCTTCTCGCCGTAGCCCTCGCTACGCGAGCCGACGAAGTAGGTGATGTGCACCGTGACCGTATCGGCGCTGGCGTCCGGCACCAGCAGCACGCGCAGCCCGTTGTCCAGGCGGTACTCGGTGACGCCTTCGACCTCGGTCACCTTGCGCGGCAGGCCGGCGGCGAGCGCAGGCAGGGCAAAGGCGAGCAGCAGGCAGGCGAGCAGCTTCTTCATGGCGTCGGATTCGGCGGAAGGATACGGTCTTTGGAGCGGCGCCGGCCCGGAAGGTTCAGCGGCGGCCGCGCCCGGACTAGGACTTCGGCCCGCGGCCGAGCTTGCCGTACTCTTCGCGCACGCACTCGTGCAACGGCGAGCCCTGCAGGCCGGTGCAGACCTCGAGCTTGGGCGCGTCGTCGAGCCCCTTGTACTCTTCCCGCATGCAGTTGCGCAGCACCGTGCCCTGCTTGCCCTTGCAGGCCTGATTCACGATGTCGCGCCGCTCCATGTTGATGAAGTAGCGCTTTTCGCATTGCACCGGGTCGCGGTTATTCACGCACAGCTCGCGCGCCATGCAGACACGCTGCTCGGCGGCCGGCGCGTAGCGGCAGGTGCGCGCCGCCTCGCGGAACAGCTCGCGGCCGGCCTGGGCGTGAAGCGTGCTCGAGGCGGCGAGCAGCGCGAGCGTCAGGAGCGTGGTGCGCATCATCCGACC
>JAOTWE010000202.1 GCA_029863065.1 Betaproteobacteria bacterium | reverse complement strand
GTGACGCTCGCCGCGCCGGTGGGCCGCGGCGGGCAGCGCCTCACCGCGGACGCCGAGGCGACGCTC
Organism: Betaproteobacteria bacterium; assembly: GCA_029863065.1. GTDB lineage: Bacteria > Pseudomonadota > Gammaproteobacteria > Burkholderiales > SG8-39 > JAABQT01. The sequence goes on along the minus strand of JAOTWE010000202.1, from coordinate 5,774 downwards.
GCGCTGACGGTCACCGGAGCGCAGTGACGTGCACGCCGCGCCGCGCGCCGCGGGCTTCACGCTGATCGAGCTGGTGATCACGCTCGCCATCCTGGCGCTGCTCGCCTCGGTGGCGGTGCCGGTCTCGGAGCTCTCGGTGCAGCGCTCCAGCGAGCAGGAGCTGCGCCGCCACCTGTGGCAGATCCGCGAGGCGATCGACGCCTACAAGCGCGCCTACGACGAGGGCCGCGTCGCGCGCAAGCTGAACGCGACGGGCTATCCGCCGACGCTGGAGACGCTGGTGGAGGGCGTCGAGGACCAGCGCCATCCCGACAAGCGGCGCATCTACTTCCTGCGCCGGCTGCCGCGCGATCCCCTGTACGCGGACGCGAGCGCGCCGGCCGCCGCCACCTGGGGCAAGCGCAGCTACGCGAGCCCGCCGGACGACCCGCGCGAGGGCGAGGACGTCTACGACGTCTACTCGCGCGCGCCCGGCAAGGGACTGAACGGCCTGGAGTACGCCAAGTGGTGAGCGCGATGCCGCCGCGCGCCGGGCGCGGATTCACGCTGATCGAGCTGATCGTGGTGATGGCGATCGTGGCCCTGCTCCTCACGGTCGCGCTGCCGCGCTATTTCGGGCACCTGGACCGCTCCAAGGAAGCCGTGCTGCGCGCCGACCTCGCCACGATGCGCGACGCGCTCGACAAGCACTATGCCGACCGCGGGCGCTACCCGGAGCGGCTCGAGGACCTCGCCACGCGCCGCTACCTGCGCGCGATCCCGGTGGATCCGATCACGGAGAGCGCCACGACCTGGATCGCGCAGGTCGACGCGGCGCACGGGGGCGTCTACAACGTGCGCAGCGGCGCGCCGGGAGAAGGGGAAAACGGCGTGCGTTATGCCGACTGGTGAGGCCCGTCGCGCCGGGCGGCGCGCGCACTCGGGGTTCGGCTACGTCTGGGCGCTGCTGGCCGTCGCCGTCTTCGGCATCGGCCTGGGCGCCGTCGGCGAGATCTGGCGCACGCAGGCACAGCGCGAACGCGAGGCCGAGCTGCTGCGCGTGGGACGGGAGTACCGCGCGGCCCTGTATTCCTACTTCGCGAGCTCCAAGGTCGGCACGCCCGCTTTCCCGACGCGCCTGGAGGAGCTCCTCGAGGACCGGCGCGGGCCCGTGCTGCGCCGACACCTGCGCAAGATCTACGCCGACCCGCTGACGGCCAGTCAGGACTGGGGCCTGCTGACGAGCACCGACGGGCGCATCCGCGGCGTGTACAGCCGCTCGGGCGACAAGCCGCTCAAGACGGGAAACTTCGGTCCGCAGGAAGGCGCCTTCGAGCAGGCCCAGACCTACGCCGACTGGCGCTTCGAGTACGTTCCGCCGCGGGTTGCGACCCCGCAACGGCGCTAGCCTGCGCTATCGTTGCGGGATGCGCGTCAACCGGATCAAGAGCGCGCTGGCAGTGCTGGTCGTCGCGGCCAGCGCGCAGGCGCCGGCCCAGGACGCGGCGCCCGTGGCGCGCATTCTCGCCGAGCGCTGCGTGATGTGCCACCAGGGCGATGCGGCGCCGCTCGGCTTGCGGCTCGACTCTATCGATTCCCTGCTCAAGGGAGGCGCCAAGGGTTCGGTAGTCAAGCCCGGTGATCCCGCGGGCAGCGAGCTGATGCGCCGCCTGCGCGGCCAGAGCCTGCCACGCATGCCGCTGACCGGCCCGCCGTTCCTGAGCGACGCGGAAATCGCGTCGGTGGAGCAGTGGATCGCGGCCAGCGCGCCGCGCACGACTGCCGCCGCCCCGGCGAGCGCGCCGCGCGTGCGCGCCGCGAGCGAGCCGGTAACCTACGCGGACGTGCAACCCATCCTCGGCGCGCGCTGCGCGAAGTGCCATGCCGCCCAGGGCAGGATGGGCGCGGCGCCCGAGGGCTACCTGCTCAACAATTACGAGAACACGCTGGCGCACGGCGACCGTGCGCGCGTGGTGCCCGGCTATCCCGCCGCGAGCGAGCTGGTGCGGCGCATCCGCGGCCAGTCGACGCCGCGCATGCCCTTCGATGGGCCGCCGTTCCTGAGCCAGCCGGAGATCGCGCTGCTCGAGCGCTGGATCGCGCAGGGCGCGCGCGACGCGCAGGGACGGCCCGCGCCCGTGCCTGCGGGCGCGCGCGTGCGCTTGCGCGGGACCCTGGTCGGGCCAGCGCAACTGGACGACCTGCACTTCCTCTGGCAGGGCCGCCGCCGCGATCGCCAACCCGCGAGCGGCAGCCAGGCCGAGCTGCGCGGCACGGTCGCGCCAGACGGCGGCATCCTCGCGGAACGCGTGCGCGGCCGCTAGGCGAGCACGCCCCAGCCATCCTTACTGCCGGGCTGCGTCAACGTGTCGCGGGGCCATGGGCCATCCAATGTCAAAAGTAGGGGTATTTGTGTAAAATTGGGACACTAATCCCAAAGAATTTAGGACGACCAGATACAAGTTCACAGAAAGAAAACGGCCGATAGCTAACCTATGCACTTGAGCGGCAACAAGAAATTTTCGCTCTGAGGCGAATCGGCGGCGCAGTCTGCGCCGGCCCGATCGGTCTAATCGAGGATCAAAAGGAGTGCATTTATGAAAATGAAAGCTGCAGCAAAGATGCTGGCGGTTCTCTCGAGCGTGGTGCTCTGCGCTTCCCTTGCTAAGGCTGCTCCGCCGTCCCCGGCGGCGAAATGTATTGATATGCCCACTGGAACGATCCTAGCGCTGGGGACATTGTGCACCGATACGGAAAATTCCTTGGTCGGCGCCATTCCTCCGAACGATTTCAAAAAACAGCAGGATAGGGACGGATTGGTCGGCAAAGTCGTGGCCGCCTCCTTCAAGATGGCGCAGGGCAAACCCTGTGATGCGTATCAGAAACTGCGTGATTACGAGACCACGCTGGTTTTGCTGATGCTCACTGCGGATAGCACGAAGGCAAAGATTTCCGAGTTGAAAGGGGATGTGCTCCAGATCGATCTGGTTGCGGCGCAGGCTGCCATTGGTCCGATGGCGTGCCCATGATGCCGTTTCTGTTTCGCTCGGCGAGGAGAAACGCGATGAAATTCTCAAACATCTGGGTGGCCATGGCAGGGGTGCTGATCGCCCTGGGGGGCGTATCCTGCGGCGGCAGCAGCGTAGACGGTGGCGTGGAGAGCGGAACTGCGCCGAGCACGGCCGTCGCGTCGACCACAACGGATACGGACGCCATTGCTGCATGGTACGTGCAGGCCCGGCAGTAACATTCAAGTGGCTGACCGACTACGAGACGACCCTGCGCGGATGGATGGGGCGATGGAGAACAAGAGCGACGTCGACCGCGCATGAGCCCGGCGCGCCTTACATCGGCACCAGGATTTCCACCGTGCTCCGGCTGCGCAAGGCCGCGACCTCGCTTCTGGCGAAAGGAACTGCTCACCCAGTAGCGGCGTCAGTCACGAGACGATCAATGGAGAGCCCCGCCCTGCGGGGCTTTTTTTCGCCGCCCGGCGGCCGCTACTGCGGCAGCAGGACTTCGACCTTGCTCGCCGCGCGCAGCGCAGCGACCTCGCGATCGAGCACCTCGCGACCCCGGGCCTGCGCCAGGTGCTCGCGGATGCGCTCGCGCGCCGCCTCGAGCGGCACCGTCACGGCCGCCAGGCGCTCCTCCAGCCTGAGCACGTAGAGCCCGTCGGGCGCTTCGACGACGGGGGAGAGCTCGCCCGGCTGCAGACCGAAGGCGGCCGCGTCGAGCGGCGCCGGCAGCGCGCCCCTCGACACCGGGTCGAGCGCGCCGCCCCAGGGGCGCGTCGGGTGGTCGGATTCCCGGCGCGCCAGCGCATCGAAGTCCTCGCCCTTCGCCAGGCGCGCACGCAACGCCTCGATGCGCTCGCGCGCGCCGGGCGCCGCGCGCACCTGCAGCACGCGCAGGCGCAGTTGCTCGGGACGGTGGAAGTGCGCGGGATTGTCGCGGTAGAAGCGCTCGATCTCCGCGTCGGTGACCGCGAGGCTGCCCTCGACCAGCACCTGCGCGGCGCGGTCCGCCGAAAGCATGCGGCGCGCGCCTTCTGCCACAGCAGCTCCTCGCGGATCAGGCGCTCCAGCACCTCGCGCTTGATCTCGGCGATCTTGTCCGGCCGGCGAACGGCGGCGATGTTCAGGTTGCGCGCGCGCATCTCGCGCTCGAAGTTGCGCTCGAGCTGCTGGATGGTGATCGGCGCGCCGTTCACCGTGGCGACCGTTCCGGGGGTGACCTGCGCGAGCGCGCCGGCGGCGCCGAACGCCAGGCACGCCGCGAGCAGAGCGGACCGCATCGTGGCGCTCAGCGCGCGGCGGGCGCGCCCGGCCGCGGGTTGTCGGCGAGTAGCTTCAGCCGCTCGGCGATCGCCAGCGGCGGGGCGTCGGGCCGGATCTTGCTCCAGCGCTTGGCGGGCACGTTCCCGGCGATGAGCAGCGTCGAGTGCCCCTCGACGCTGGGCGAGAACTGGCCGAGCTTCTTCAGGATGTGGTCCACGTTGGGCTTCGCCCCGGTGAGGAAGGTCCAGCCCGAGAGGTCCGCGCTCTGCGCCTCGGCGAAGCCGCGCAGCGCCGCGGGCGAGTCGCGCTCGGGATCGGAGCTGAGGGACACGAACACGATCTCGCGCCCGAAGCGCTCGCCGAGCATCCCGCGCACCTGGTTCAGCTGCTGCGTGATGAGCGGGCAGGCGTCCTTGCAGTTGGTGTAGATCACGTTGATGAGCACCGTGCGCCCCTCGAGCACGTCGGAATAGAAGCGCACCTTGCGCCCCTCGTGCGTGAGCAGCTCGAGATCCGTGAAATAGGCGCGTTCGCCTGGGCGGCACCTACTTGGGCGGCACGAAGCTCGACGAGCTCCAGTTCCAGTGGCAGGGGCGCGCCCGGGTCCGTGCCTCGCCGGGAGCCGCCGTGGAGCTGCGCGGCACGGTGGGCGAGGACGGCCGGATCGTAGCCGAGCGGCTTCGCGCGCGCTGAGACGCCGGTACGGATGTCCCGACGTGCGTCTTTCGTCGCTGCGGGGCGACGCGACATTGCGTCACAGACAAATGTCTCCTTGGTTAATCCTAACTTAATGTTTTTACGAGATATTAAGGCAACAAGACGGCCGCGTGCCGGGGCCGGCGCAGACAGTTGATGACGATGGCGCGGATGCTTCCGGGACTAAGCTAGTGCATTGAGTCTCAACGTTTATTCCGGCAACTCATTTCGGAAGGAGCAGCATCATGAACGCGAAGAAAGTATCAACGCGGTCCCTGTGGAAAGGCGCTGCCGCGGCCCTGGTCGGCAGCGCGATGCTGGCGAGCGCGGGCCTCGCCTCGGCCGGGAAGCCGGTGCCGGGCGGTGCCACGGTGCCCGGCGCGTGCAGCGTATTCGATGCCGGCTCCCTCTTCATGGACGCCTGCGTCGCCAACGTGGCGGTCGCGACGGGTAACGTGTCCACGGAAGGATTCAAGGATGCCGCCTATACCGGCAGTTGCGAGGGCGGCGGCGCGTGCGCCGACTCGGTTTACAACAAGCTCATCTCGGCGCTCAGCAAGTTCGAAGTTCCCAAGGTGTCCGACGCCTGCCAGAAGCTCGCCGAAATCCAGGCGGACCTGACGACCTGGAACACCGCGGCCAAGCCCAAGATCAACAACTCCGGATTCATGGTGATGACCACCGCAATCCGCGCGATCCAGCAGGACGGCGGCTGCCCGTAAGCGGGCCATAGTACAGGTCGAACCGATGAGGCCCGGGCGATGCCCGGGCCTTTTCTTTTCGGTGTTCGTCCGGCGGCCGCGGTCGGGCAGCGGGACA
>JAOTWE010000201.1 GCA_029863065.1 Betaproteobacteria bacterium | reverse complement strand
GCGCCCGCCAGCGCACGCAGGCGGGCATCCGCGCGCGGCTGGTGAAGTACGGGCGGCTCGCGGCTTAGGCGCTCGCACGGAGAGGCGGCAGCGCCCGGGCGCTGCTGCCCCTCCATTAGAATAGCGGGCCTATGAATTCGAACGCGATCCGCGCGGGTTTTCTCGAGTATTTCAGGTCGAACGGCCACGCCATCGTCGCCTCGAGCTCGCTCGTGCCGGCGAGCGACCCGACGCTGCTGTTCGTCAACTCGGGCATGGTGCAGTTCAAGGACGTGTTCCTCGGCAAGGAAAAGCGCGCCTACAACCGGGCCACCACTTCGCAGCGCTGCGTGCGCGCGGGCGGCAAGCACAACGACCTGGAAAACGTCGGCTACACCGCGCGCCACCACACTTTCTTCGAGATGCTGGGCAATTTCAGCTTCGGCGACTACTTCAAGAAGGAAGCCATCCAGTTCTCCTGGGAGCTGCTCACCAAGGTCTACAAGCTGCCGCCGGAGAAGCTCTGGACCACGGTGTACGAGACCGACGACGAAGCCTTCGACCTGTGGACCAAGACCATCGGCGTGCCGCCGGAACGGTGCGTGCGCATCGGCGACAAGCCCGGCGGGCAGAAGTACCAGTCGGACAATTTCTGGCAGATGGCCGATACCGGGCCCTGCGGGCCGTGCAGCGAGATCTTCTATGACCACGGCCCGGGCATCGAAGGCGGGCCGCCGGGATCGCCGGACGCGGACGGCGACCGCTACATCGAGATCTGGAACCTGGTCTTCATGCAGTTCAACCGTGACGACCGGGGCGTCATGCACCCCTTGCCCAAGCCGTCGGTGGACACGGGAATGGGTCTCGAGCGCATCGCCGCGGTGCTGCAGGGCAAGCACTCCAACTACGAGATCGACCTGTTCCGGGACCTGATCAAGGCCGCGGCGCGTGAAACGGGCCAGAAGCAGCTGAAGAATCCTTCACTCAACGTCATCGCCGACCACATCCGCGCCTGCGCCTTCCTCATCGTCGACGGCGTCATCCCGGGCAACGAAGGCCGCGGCTATGTCCTGCGCCGCATTGTCAGACGCGCGATCCGCCACGGCTACAAGCTCGGCCAGAAGCAGCCGTTCTTCCATCGCCTGGTCGCCGATCTCGACAAGGCGATGGGCGATGCCTACCCCGAGCTGCGAAAGAACAATGCGCGCGTCACGGGCGTGCTGAAGCAGGAAGAGGAGCGCTTCGCCGAGACGCTGGAAAACGGCATGGGCGTGCTCGAGTCGGCGCTCGCGTCGGGCGAGCAGAAGCTGCTGGATGGCGAGACCGCGTTCCGCCTCTACGACACCTTCGGCTTCCCGGTGGACCTGACCGCCGACATCTGCCGCGAGCGCGGCGTGATGCTCGACATGGCGGGGTTCGAAGCCGCCATGCAGGCGCAGCGCGAGCGCGCACGCGCGGCGAGCAAGTTCTCGGCCGCCGCCGGGCTGGAGTACGCCGGCGGCAAGACCGAATTTCGCGGCTACGACACGCTGAGCGTCTCCGCCAAGGTGGTCACGCTGTATCGCGAGGGCGCGCAGGTCGATGCGCTGAAGAGCGGCGAGGAGGGCACGGTGGTGCTCGACCAGACGCCGTTCTACGCGGAGTCCGGCGGCCAGGTCGGCGATCGCGGCGTGCTCGTGGCGGCCTCCGGCACCTTCGAGGTCGCGGATACGCAGAAGATCCAGGCCGAGGTGTTCGGGCACCAGGGCAGGCTCAAGACCGGCACGCTGAAGACGGGCGACACGGTGGAGGCGCGCGTCGACACGGCGCTGCGCGCGCGCACCATGCGCAACCACTCGGTGACGCATCTCATGCACAAGGCACTGCGCGAGGTGCTGGGGCCGCACGTGCAGCAGAAGGGCTCGCTCGTGGACGAGGACAAGACGCGCTTCGACTTCGCGCACGACAAGCCGATAAGCGAGGCCGAGATCCGGCGCATCGAGGCGCAGGTCAACGCCGAGATCCTGCAGAACACGCCGACCAAGGCGCAGATCATGCCGATCGAGGACGCCAAGCGCTCGGGCGCGGTAACGCTGTTCGGCGAGAAGTACGGCGACGAGGTGCGCGTGCTCGACATCGGCAGCTCGCGCGAGTTCTGCGGCGGCACGCACGTCGCGCGCACCGGCGACATCGGGCTGTTCAAGATCGTCGAGCAGTCGGCGGTGGCGGCCGGCGTGCGCCGCGTCGAGGCGAAGACCGGCGAGGGCGCGCTCGGCTGGGTGCAGGCGCAGGAGGCGAAGCTGCGCCAGGCGGCGGCGGCGCTGCGTTCGCCGGTGGAGGACGTCGACCAGAAGATTGCGCAGGTGCTCGACAACGTGAAGGCGCTGGAACGCGAGCTGTCGAAGCTTCAATCGCGGCTTGCCTCGGGCCAGGGCACGGACCTCGCGGCCCAGGCCGTGGACGTGAAGGGCGCCCGGGTGGTCGCCGCGACCCTCGATGGCGCCGACGCGAAAACTTTGCGCGAGGCGGTGGACCGGCTGAAAGACCAGCTGAAGAGCGCCGCCATCGTGCTCGGCGCGGTGGCCGACGGCAAGGTGTCGCTGATTGCCGGCGTCACCGCCGACCTCACCGGCAAGGTGAAGGCGGGTGAGCTCGTCAACTTCGTCGCTCAGCAGGTCGGCGGCAAGGGCGGCGGCCGCCCCGACATGGCGCAGGCGGGCGGCACCGACAGTGCGAAGCTGCCAGCAGCCCTGGAGTCAGTCAGGGCTTGGGTCGAACAGCGGCTTTAACTTCCGCCGGCGCGCCTAGAAACCGATCCTGCGGCGCGCGCCGCGCGCATCCTGCACGTCGTCGGGCCCGAGCTCGGTGCGGCCGTCGACCTTGGCATTGCCGAACGCGGCGAGCACGGCACGCCGCATCTCGCGCGGCGAGAGCGCCGCGAGCTTGTCGATCACGGCCGCCGCCGGCACCTCCGGAAAGCGCCGGCCCCAATCGTGCGCGCTACGGATCTCGCGGTAGATGGCGAGCGCGATGCGCGCCGCGCCCTCGGCGTCGGGTGCTTCGATTTCGTACACATGCATGCGGTTGAGGATCGGCTCCGGGATGCGCGAAGCGTCGTTGGCGGTGGCGAACCAAACCGCGCCCGAGGCGTCGATCGGGATTTCCGCGAACTCGTCGACGAAGCGCATGGCGGTATTGATCTCGAGCAGCCCGTAGAGCGCGCCGAGCGGATCGTACTGGCCGTCGGCGCTGGTCTTGTCGAGCTCGTCCACCACCATCACGGGGTTGGCGTACTCGCCGTTCAGGAAGGTCTCGAACACCTTGCCGGGCTTGGCGTTCTTCCACTGCGAGGAGGCGCCGCCCAGGATCCAGCCGGCGGTGAGCGTGCTCATCGGCACGAAGCCGAAGCCGGTGCCGAGGAGCTGCGCGATGCGCCGCGCGAAGTGCGTCTTGCCGATGCCGGGCGCGCCGAGCAGCAGCATCGGCGGCAGCTCGACGGCGTCCTCGGAGTCGATGCACAGCGCGAGCTGCTTGCGGATGTCCTCGAGCACGCCGCCGAAATTGGGCAGCTCGTCGAACAGTTCGTCCATCGGCGGCATCGCCGAGGGCTTGACGGTGAAGCGCTGCCCGCCGACTCGCACCATCTTGTCGTAGAGCGCGCGCAGCGCCTCGTTGGCGCTGGCGGGGAGCTCGTGCAGCGCCTTCTCAACGGCGGGCACGTCGTAGACGTCCTTGAAGCCCGCAATTGGAATAGCCATGCTTGCCGACATTCGTGCCTCCTTGCTGCTGTTCTTTTCGCCGGTACCGCTACCCGAGCGAAAACGCTAGCAGACGCTTGAATCATAAGCAACTACCGCGCCAATTGTCTGGCAGTCCGCCGCCGCGAGTGCCAGGCTCCCGCGGCATCTCCGGCGAGCGAAAAATCACGTAATTGCCCCGTATGCAGAGGGTCCTGTGGCCCAGGTAGACAATTTTCGTCACCCATGCTTCAATCCGGGCCCATGACCCGCTGGTTCTCCGGCTACTTTTTCACCTTTCCGCGCCCTCTGGCGGAGGGAAACGGCTAGCCGCGCAACCCGCGCAACCGACGAACCGCCAGAGCAGAGATGCCTGGCGGTTTTTTTTTGAACTCGCTGTTTGAACCAAGGCTCGACCATGACCACGCCCCTCGACTCCTTCCTCGGCTCCGTGCCCGCGGACAAGACCTCGCTCACCGACGACGAGCGCATCGAGAACATCGTCCCGCTGCCGCCGCCGGAGCACCTGATCCGCTTCTTCCCGATCCAGGGCACGCCGGTCGAGGCGCTGATCGCCGAAACACGGCGCAAGGTGCGCGACATCCTGCACGGCAAGTCCGACCGGCTGCTGGTGGTGATGGGGCCTTGTTCGATCCACGACCCGAAGGCGGCGCTCGAGTATGCCGGGCGGCTCGGCGCCGAGCGGCGCCTGCACGAGGGCGAGCTCGAGGTGCTGATGCGCGTGTACTTCGAGAAGCCGCGCACCACGGTCGGCTGGAAGGGCCTGATCAACGACCCGTACCTCAACGGCAGCTTCCGCATCAACGAGGGCCTGCGCATCGCGCGCGACCTTCTCGTGCGCATCAATCAGGCGGGCGTGCCGGCGGGCTGCGAGTTCCTCGACGTCATCTCGCCGCAGTACATGGGTGATCTGGTCAGCTGGGGGGCGATCGGCGCGCGCACCACGGAGTCGCAGGTGCATCGCGAGCTCGCCTCGGGCCTGTCGGCGCCGGTGGGCTTCAAGAACGGCACCGACGGCAACGTCAAGATCGCCGTCGACGCGATCCTCGCCGCCGGCCAGAAGCACCATTTCCTGTCGGTGCACAAGACCGGGCAGGTGGCGATCGTGCAGACGCGCGGCAACGATGACTGCCACATCATCCTGCGCGGCGGCAAACAGCCGAACTACGACGCGGCCAGCGTCGCCGCCGCCTGCGCCGAGCTCGCCAAGGCGAAGCTGCCCGAGCGATTGATGATCGACTGCTCGCACGCCAATGCCGCCAAGCAGTTCAAGCGCCAGATGGAGGTGACGCGCGATCTCGCGGTGCAGATCGCCGCGGGCGAGCGGCGCATCGTCGGCACGATGGTCGAATCGCACCTGGTGGAAGGGCGACAGGAGCTCGCGCCGGGCAAGCCGCTGCAGTACGGCCAGAGCGTCACCGACGCCTGCCTGGGGTGGAAGGACTCGCTGGAGGTGCTGGAGGCGCTGGCCGGCGCCGTGAAGGAGCGGCGCAAGCTGGCCAGGAGCAAGCGCTAAGGGAATCGCTAGAATCGGCGCCGTGGCAACGCTTTCGCCGCGGCAATGGTTCTGGAGCGCGCTCGCCGCGACGCTCGTCTTCCGTTTCTGGCTCGCCGCGGCGCTGCCGATCACGGCCGACGAGGCCTATTTCGTCCTCTGGGGCCTGCGCCCGGACATCGGCTTCTACGACCACCCGCCGATGGTGGGCTGGCTGCTCGCGCCGCTGCTCGCGGTATCGCAGGCGGAGTGGGTGGTGCGCCTGCCGTCAATCCTGCTGCCGGCGGCGCTGGCGTTCCTCGTGCGCCACGCGCTCGTGGCCTGGTTCGCGCGCGACGCCGACACCGCCGATGCCGCGGCGCTCGCGGTGCTGCTGATGCCGGTGAATGTCTGGAACGTGCTGATCACCACCGACACGCCGCTCGCCTTGTTTTCGGTGGCATCGCTGCTCGCCTTTGCCCGGCAGCGGTTCTTATTCGCCGGCGTGCTGCTCGGGCTCGCGTTTCTCTCCAAGTATTTCGCCGTGCTGCTCGGGCTCGGTTACCTCGTTTGGGCGCTCGCCGCTCGCCGGCCGCGCGCTTTCGGCCTCGCCTTCCTCGGCGCGCTGCCGTTCGCGCTCGTCCACCTTTAC
>JAOTWE010000013.1 GCA_029863065.1 Betaproteobacteria bacterium | reverse complement strand
AAACGGCTCGAACAATTGTCCCTGGATGGACTCGGGCACGCCGGGCCCGTTGTCGATGATGCTCAATTCTACTTTGTCGCCGAAGGCGCGCGCGGCGATGCGCACGCTTCCCGGGTCGTCGGGTGCGTGACGCACGGCGTTGCGCAGGAGGTTCCAGACCACCTGGCGCAGGTGCTCGGGGTCGAATTCGACCCAGGCGTCGCGGACCGTCTCGATGGCGATGCGCGCCGCCGGCACCGACTCGTTGGCGACGAGCTCCTCGAGGAACTGGCGCAACCACGGCGCGAGCGCGACGCGCTCGGCGGCCACGCGGTCACGGCGATTGAGCTGCAGCACGTCGACCACCAGGCGCTCGAGACGCTGCGCATTGTCGTGAATGATGCGCGTCAGGCGGCCGCGGTCCTGGTCGCGGCGCTCTTCGGCGAGCAGCTCCGAGGCATGGCTGATGGCCGATAGCGGGTTGCGTATTTCGTGCGCGATGTTGGCGGTGAGCCGGCCCAGGGCCGCGAGCTTGAGCTGCTGCGCCTGCTCGCGCGAGCGCGTCATGTCCTCGACGAAAACGACGGTAAATTGATCATCGCTGCCGGTATCCAGCAGGCGGGCGCGCACCTCCTTGCCGCGCGCTTCCAGATCTAGCGATACGGCCGGGCGGCCGCCCGCGTCGCGCCACGCGCGCCAGCGCTCCTGCAGACCGGGCAGTACGGCTGCGAGCGGCAGGCCGCGCAGCGCGTCCATCCCCAGCAGGCGCATCGACTGCGGGTTGTGCTCGACGACGCGGCCCTGCCGGTCGAGGAGCACCACGCCGTCCTGCATGTCCGCAATCACCAGTTGATTGACGCGCGTCTGGACGGCGAGAGCCTGCCCGCGCTCGCGCGCCAGGCGCTCGTTGGCGGCCAGGCGCTGCGCCAGCCAGCCGGTGGCGCCGGCGATAGCGAAATAGCCCATCGACAACAGGCCCGCCGGGACCACGCTGGCCGAGGGCAGATCGAGCACCAGCACCCAATAGGTCTCCTCCAGCAACACGGCGATCGCCGCCAGCGCGGCGTACAGGAAGTTCAGCCGCAGCGGCGCCACCAGGCCGGCGCCGGTCAGCGAGATGAGCAGCATCACGCCGAGGCCGCTGCGCATGCCGCCGCTCGCGTACATGAGCAGCGGGATTGTCAGCACGTCGAGCAACGCGTGCGCCGAAAGCTGCAGATTGAAGCGTTCGTGCACCGAGCGCACGACGAACTGCAGGGCAATGGCCAGGATCAGGTAGCCGACGCATACGGCGCGGAACAGCCGCATGTCGTGGGCGCCGAAGTTGATCGGCTCGTAGGCGAAGTAGGTGGCCCCCAGAAACAGCATCGCCACCAAGATGCGGTACAGGTTGAAATACTGCAGCGAGATCCAGAACGACTCGGGCGGACGGTCTTCGCGCGCGAACAGCGGCGCGTAGGCCGGGGTCGCCATTACGGTTGGCGCGGCCCGAGCCGCGCGTGCTCCTCGCCGCAGTACTGGGCGCCCGCCGCATTGCGCGCTTCGCTGCGCGGCACCAGCACGCCGCAATGCGCGCAGGCCACGAGCTCGCCCGGTGCGCCCGACGCCGCCGGCGCATCCGCCTGCCGCCCGCCAAACGCCCGGCGCAGCAGCCAGACGAGGATCAGCACCGCAAGCGCGAGCAGGATCAGGCGTCCCATGGCCCTATTCTAGGAAACTGGGGATGGTCGGGGTGACTGGATTCGAACCAGCGACACCTGCGTCCCGAACGCAGTACTCTACCAGGCTGAGCTACACCCCGAATCGCCGGACACTAGCTGCGGCGCGACACCGCGAACGCCGCCAATTCTAGCAAAGAATCCTTGCAGTCCGAGGACGGCAGCCCGGCGATCGAGTGCGCCGCCACGTCGGCTTCGCGCTGCGCGGCGGCGCGCGCAAAATCGAGGGCTTTGGTCGCCTGGATCGCCACCAGGACGGGCGCGAAGTCTTCGCGACCGCCGTCGACGATGGCGCGTCGCACGAGGGCGCGCTGCTCGGCGCTGCCCGCCTGCATGACACGGATCAGCGGCAGTGTCGGCTTGCCCTCGGCGAGATCGTCGCCGAGACTCTTGCCCGTTTCCTGCGCCGCCCCGGAGTAGTCCAGCACGTCGTCGACCAGCTGGAACGCGGTGCCCAGATGCATGCCGTACACCGCCAATCCCCGCTCCAGGGGCGCGGTGGCCTCGGCCAGGACGCCGCCCAGCCGCGCCGCCGCCTCGAACAGCTTGGCGGTCTTGCGCCGCACGACATCGAGGTAGCGCGCCTCATCCACGTCCGGATCGTGGCAGTTCATCAGTTGCAGCACTTCCCCCTCGGCGATCGTATTGGTGGCATCGGCCAGCACGCGCATCACGCGCAGGTTGTCCAGTCCGACCATCATCTGGAAGGCGCGCGAGTACAGAAAGTCGCCCACCAGCACCGAGGCGGCGTTGCCGAACGCGGCATTGGCCGTGTGCCGCCCGCGCCGCAGCTGCGATTCGTCCACCACGTCGTCGTGCAGCAGCGTCGCCGTGTGGATGAACTCCACCACTGCGGCCAGCTCGTGGCAGGCCGCACCGCGACAGCCCAGGGCGCCTGCTGCGAGCAGCAGCAGGGCCGGGCGCAGCCGCTTGCCGCCCCCGGCGACGATGTGCTCGGCCACCTGGCGCACGAGGGCGACGTCCGAATCCAGCCGGGTGCGAATGAGCCCGTCCACCTGCTGCATGTCGTCGGCAACCGGGGACAAAAAGGTGCTGGCAGTGGTCGGCGACATGGCGGCTGCGGCGGGTGCGAACCGAAGCATACAAGGCTTTGACGCGCGTGGGCCGAATCTCCTATAATTCCAAGTCTTTACAGAACTTCAGTGGCGGACTTTCCATGTACGCAATCATCAAGACCGGCGGCAAGCAATATCGCGTCAGTTCCGGCGAGCAGGTGCGCATCGAGACGCTGGCGGCCGAAGTCGGCGCGGCGGTTTCCTTCGACCAGGTGCTGCTGGTGGGCGCGGGCGACACGGTCAACGTCGGCGCGCCGCTGGTCGCGGGCGCCAAGGTGAAGGCCACGGTACTCGGCCACGGCCGCGGCGACAAAGTGAAGATCTTCAAGCTGCGGCGGCGCAAGCACTTCCAGAAATCGCAGGGACACCGTCAGAACTACACCGAGGTCCGGATCGACGACATCGTCGCCGGGGCCTGAGCAGAGGAACGGAACATGGCACACAAGAAAGCAGGCGGCAGCTCGCGCAACGGGCGCGATTCGCAATCCAAGCGCCTCGGCGTCAAGGTGTACGGCGGCGAGCAGGTCAATGCCGGACAGATCCTGGTGCGCCAGCGCGGCACGCGGGTGCATCCCGGCCCCAATGTCGGCATGGGACGCGACCACACCCTGTTCGCGCGCATCACGGGCAAGGTGCAGTACCAGATCAAGGGCGAGAGCAGCAAGAAGACCGTGTGCGTGGTTCCGGCCTGACGGCCGCCCACCTCTACCAATCGAGCCCTATCGGATCCGGTAGGGCTTTTTAGTTTCTGGGCCATGAAATTCATCGACGAAGCGAAGATCCAGGTGCACGCCGGCAAGGGCGGCGACGGCAGCGCCGCTTTCCGGCGCGAGCGGTACGTGCCGCGCGGCGGCCCCAGCGGCGGCGACGGCGGCCGCGGCGGCAGCGTCTGGGCGGTGGCGGACCGCAACTTGAACACGCTGATCGACTATCGCTTTGCGCGCGTGCATCGAGCGGACGATGGCGCCGCAGGCGCCGGATCGGACAAGTACGGTCGCGGCGGCAGCGACATCGAGCTGCGCATGCCCGTGGGCACCATAGTGCGCGACGCGGAAAGCGGCGACCCGGTCGCCGACCTCGCCCGGGACGGCGATCGCGCGCTGCTGGCGCGCGGCGGTCGCGGCGGACTGGGCAACCTGCACTTCAAGTCGAGCGTCAATCGCGCGCCGCGCCAGCACACGCGCGGCGAGCCGGGAGAGAGCCGCGAACTGGCCCTCGAGTTGCGCGTGCTGGCCGACGTCGGCCTGCTTGGCCTGCCCAATGCGGGCAAGTCGACCTTGATCCGCGCGGTATCGAGCGCGCGGCCCAAGGTCGCGGACTACCCGTTCACGACCCTAAATCCGTCGCTCGGCGTGGTGCGCATCGGGCAGGATGCGAGCTTCGTGGTGGCGGACATTCCCGGGCTGATCGAGGGCGCCGCCGAGGGCGCGGGGCTCGGCCATCAGTTCCTGCGCCACCTCGCGCGCACGCGCCTGCTGCTGCACCTGGTGGACATCGCGCCGGCCGACCCTGATGACGAAGCCTCTGCGCCCGTGGCGGGCGTGCGCACCATCGTGCGCGAGCTGCGCAAGTACGACGAGGCCCTGTACCGCAAGCCGCGCTGGCTGGTGTTCAACAAGATCGACGTGGCGACGGACGCCGACGAGCGCATCGCGAGCATCGTGCGCGCGCTGCGGTGGAAAGGCCCCTGGTTCAAGGTCAGCGCCTTGAGCGGCGCCGGCTGTCGAGATCTGTGCAATGCCGCGCACCGGTTCCTCGACGCGACGCCCAGAGCCGCGCGCGCGCGCCGCGTCGCCTAGTTCCATGAACAGTCCGATCGCCACCGCCAAGACCCTGGTCGTCAAGGTCGGCAGCTCGCTGGTCACCAACGACGGTCGCGGGCTCGATGGCGCCGCGATCGCGCGCTGGGCAGCGCAGATCGCGCAGCTGCGCACGCTCGGCCGGCGCTGCGTCCTCGTCTCCTCGGGCGCGATCGCCGAGGGCCTGCAGCGCCTGGGCTGGGCCAAGCGCCCGCACGCGCTGCATGAGCTGCAGGCGGCGGCGGCCGTGGGCCAGATGGGCCTCGCGCAATGCTACGAGTCGTGCTTCCGCGAGCATGGTCTCGCCACCGCCCAGGTGCTGCTGACCCATGACGACATGGCGGACCGGCAGCGCTACCTGAACGCGCGCTTCACGCTCGCGACCTTGCTCGAGCTGGGCGTGATCCCGGTCATCAACGAAAACGACACCGTCGTCACGGACGAGATCAAAGTCGGCGACAACGATACGCTCGGGGCGCTGGTGGCCAATCTGGTGGAGGCCGAGGCACTCGTCATTCTCACCGATCAGGCGGGACTGTTCGACGCGGATCCGCGGCGCACGCCCGGCGCCCGGCTGGTTGAGCAGGCCAACGCCGGGGAGGCGCGGCTGGTGGCGATGGCAGGCGGCACCGGCACGGCGCTCGCCCGCGGCGGCATGCTGACCAAGGTGCTCGCCGCCCAGCGCGCGGCGCGCAGCGGCGCGCACACCGTGATCGCCTCGGGACACGAACCGGACGTGCTGCTGCGCCTGGCGCGCGGCGAACGCATCGGCACGCTGCTGCTGGCGCAGACCACGCCGCTTGCCGCCCGCAAGCAGTGGCTCGCCGATCATCTCACGCTCGGCGGCCGCCTCGCGCTCGACGCAGGCGCGGTGCGCGCATTGAGCCGCGACGGCAAGAGCCTGCTGCCGGTCGGCGTGACCGCGGTGCACGGCGAATTCGAGCGCGGCGCCGTGGTCGGCTGCCTGGACGCCGACGGCCGCGAAGTGGCCAGAGGCCTGGTGAACTACTCGTCGTCGGAAACGCGGCGCATCATGCGGCGGCCCTCCGGCGACATCGAGTCGATCCTCGGCTACATGGATGGGCCGGAGCTCATCCACCGCAACAACCTGGTGCTGCTGCTAAAGGACTAGTTGCCGCTGCGCGAGCGGCTGGGGTGCCCGCCTCGTCTGAGGGCGTCGACGCCTTCCGCCGCGGAGCGGATCGGCCTGCCGAAGGGACACAGAAACTCGTCGCGCAGCGCGTTGTGCCAGCGCTGGACCTGCCGCGGCGCGATGCGCCGCCAGGGGCTCGAACTGCGCAACCAGCCACCGCCGCTCTTGCCGGTGGCGTAGATGCGGTATTCTGAGGTGCTGCATCGGATGCCTTCGAAACTGACGCTCTCCGCACCCAGGGAACTGCGCGCGACCAGAACGTAGCGCACCACGCCGTCTTCGCCCACGGCGAGCGATGCGCCGTCGATGTAGAACTCGTAGCTGCTCGCCGCGCTGACGAAAAACGGCATGAGATTCACTTTCTGCGGGAAGGCCGGCAGCACGACCTCGGCTTCGCGCCAGTTGCGCTCGGCCTGCTGGCGCTCCCAGTCCGTGGGCGGCTGCGCCAGCGCGACGCCCTGCGCCGCCGCCAGCGCCAGCACCGCCAATCGCCGCGCGGCGCCGCTCAGGCGAGATCGGCGGCGAGCGCGGCGCGCACGGCCGGCGAAGCCTCGACGATGGCTTGATAATGCGGGTGGTCGACGCCGACCGACAGGCCGACGCCGTAGCGCAGCGTCTTTTGCATCTCCGGGTTCAGCTCGAAGCGCAGGAAATGCACCGCCGAGGTCTTCTCGTCGTTCGTGCGCTCGAGATCCTCGTCGGCGATGCCATGCACGCGCGCGCAGCCCGCCACCTGCACCCACACGCGATCCTCGATGCCTTTCAGGCGCGCCAGGTTGCGCTGGCGCTCGGCGACATCCGGATACTCGATCATCATGGTCGCCTTGAGATTGGTACCGTCGGGCACCAGCGGGTTATAGGCGTCCAGCTCGTCCTGGATTCCAGCCTCCTCGAAGGTGCGTTCGATCCGGAGCATCTCCTGGATCTGGTAGCGGATGGTGAGCTCGTCCTCGAACTGCAGCGTGACGTGCTCCCCGAGCGCAACCCTGCGGTGCCTCTTGTGCTCGATGACCCGCGCGCGAAACGCGTTGCGTTCGCGCGCGTAGGCCTCGAGCGACCAGAGGCTCGCGCGCTCGATCCGCGCCATCATCAGTCCGCCAGGGCGTCGAGGGCCTTCTGGAAGCGGTTGGCGTGCGAACGCTCGGCCTTGGCGAGCGTTTCGAACCAGTCCGCGATCTCCGTGAAACCCTCGCTGCGCGCGTCCTTGGCCATACCCGGGTACATGTCGGTGTACTCGTGCGTCTCGCCCGCGACGGCCGACTTGAGGTTGTCGCGGGTACGGCCGATCGGCATATCGGTCGCCGGATCGCCCACCTGCTCCAGATACTCGAGATGCCCATGCGCGTGGCCGGTCTCGCCCTCGGCGGTCGAGCGGAACAGGGCCGACACGTCGTTCTGACCTTCGACGTCGGCCTTGGCTGCGAAGTACAGGTAGCGGCGGTTGGCCTGCGATTCGCCGGCGAACGCGTCCTTCAGGTGCTGGTGAGTCTTGGTGCCCTTGAGTGCTTTCATTGCTGCCTCCTTGTGCTGGTCTCGCCGTACTTGGCGAAGCCAAGTTACCGTCGCGACGCCCATCAATCAAATCAATTTTTACAATTTCGACGATTGAGCTGCGCTATGCCGCGGCCCCGCTTCAATGGCCGAGCGCGGCCTCGATCTCGGCGAAGGTGCGCGCCACCTCGCCCGCCTGCGGCGCCGCCACCCCCAGCTGCCGCGCCACCTGGGACAGGGAAAAGATGCCGCGCACCATGGCGCGCCGCACCGGCTGCTCGAGCGCGGTGCGCGGCTCGATATGCTCGTAGTCCACCACCAGGGCGTGCTGGCGGCCGGCGCGCCGCAGGGTCTCCATGACATGCCCGACGCGCGCCCCGGCGGCGGCCTCGAGTTCGACCACCTCGACCAGGTCGGCCGGGGTCATGACATCGGCCACGGTCAGCTCGTCGCGCTTGCCGCCGCGCTCGACCGCGAGGCGGGTGGGTTTCTCGCCAAGAATGTCGGCGGCCGTGACCACGCCGAGCACCGCGTCGCGCTCATCGATCACCAGCAGCAGGCGCACGCCGCGCGAGCGCATGTACTCGTTGGCGCCCTCGATCGGCGCCTGCGCGCGGATGGTGGCGGGACTGGCGCGTGCGAGATCGGTCATCACCTCGAGCGCCGGCGATTCACGCGTCACGCGCCCCGCCGGCAGCTGCTGCGGACGGCGGATGCCAGCGTCGGCGCCCAGCTCGCGGATCGAAAGTCCCTGGTACTGCCTGTCCATGACGGCTCCTTTGCCGAGGCGTTCGCTCAGCGCGGTTCGGCCGCCTCGTGGCGCGGCTGCCGGCGCCGGTCCACCCCGAGGTAACGATGCAACTCGGCCAGCGCTTGACGGTACACCTGGCGCTTGAACTCGATGACCGCCTCGAGCGGCACCCAGTAGTCGTGCCAGCGCCAGGCGTCGAATTCGGGCTTGTCGCTCGCGCGCAGCTTGACGTCGCAATCGCGGCCCACCATGCGCAGCAGGTACCAGATCTGCTTTTGGCCGCGGTAGGTGCCGCGCCAGTCGCGCCGCACCCATTTCTCCGGCACCTCGTAGCGCAGCCAATGGCGAGTGCGCCCGAGAATGCGGACGTGATCCGCCTTGAGGCCGATCTCCTCATCGAGTTCGCGGTACATCGCCCGCTCCGGCGTCTCGCCGTTGTTGATGCCGCCCTGGGGGAATTGCCAAGCGTGCTGGTTGACGCGCTTGCCCCAGAACACCTCGTTGCGGCCGTTGGCGAGGATGATGCCGACATTCGGGCGATACCCGTCCCGGTCGAGCATGGCCACACCACCTAAGTTAGAATCCACTCGCATTTTTCCACAGGCGAACCGCAAACACAACGCGGCGAGCGATTCATGCGCACATCGCGATTCCATCTTGGCACGATCAAGGAGGCGCCCGCCGATGCGGAGCTCGCCAGCCACCGGCTGATGATCCGCGCCGGCTACGTCCGGCGCCTGGCGGCCGGCATCTACACCTGGCTGCCGCTGGGCCTGCGCGCATTGCGCAAGGTCGAGGCGGTGGTGCGCGAAGAGATGAACCGCGCGGGCGCCATCGAGCTTTCGATGCCCGCGGTGCAGCCCGCGGAGCTGTGGCAGGAGTCCGGGCGCTGGCAGACATACGGGCCGGAGCTGCTGCGCTTCAAGGACCGCCACGAGCGCGACTTCGTCATCCAGCCCACCTCGGAAGAGGTGATCACCGATCTGGCGCGCGCCGAGCTGAAGAGCTACCGGCAGCTGCCGCTGCACTTCTACCAGATCCAGACCAAGTTCCGCGACGAGCGCCGGCCCCGCTTCGGCGTCATGCGCGGCCGCGAGTTCGTGATGAAGGACGGCTACTCGTTCCACGTCGACCATGCGGACCTGGAACGCGAATACCGGAACATGTACGACACCTACACGCGCATCTTCACGCGCCTCGGCCTGCGCTTTCGCGCCGTGGCAGCCGACACGGGAGCCATCGGCGGCACCGGCTCGCACGAATTCCAGGTACTGGCGGACTCCGGGGAGGACGCGATCGCCTACAGCACCGGGTCCGATTACGCCGCCAACGTCGACCTGGCCGAGGCGCTGGCGCCGGCCGAGGCGCGGCGCGCGCCGGCGGAGCAGATGCGCAAGGTGCCGACACCCGGCAAGACGCGCTGCGAAGAGGTCGCCGAGCTGCTCAAGCTGCCGCTCGCGCGCACGCTCAAGGCGATCGCCGTGATGCAGGACGAGCAGTTCGTGCTGCTGCTCCTGCGCGGCGATCACGAGTTGAACGAGCTGAAGGCGCAAAAGGCGATCGGCGCGTTCCGCTTTGCGCTGGAGGCCGAGATGCGCCGCGCCCTGGGCTGTCCGCCCGGCTACATCGGGCCGGTAGGTGTCGCGGCGCGGGTACGCGTGGTCGCGGACCGCAGCGTGGCGGCGATGAGCGACTTCGTGTGCGGCGCCAACGAGGAGGGATTTCACCTCGCCGGCATCAACTGGCGCCGCGACCTGCCGGAACCATCGCTCGTCGCCGACCTCAGAAACGTCATGGAGGGCGATCCCAGCCCCGACGGCCAGGGCAGCCTGCGCATCCAGCGCGGGATCGAGGTCGGCCATATCTTCCAGCTGCGCACCAAGTATTCCGGGGCGCTCGGCGCCGCGGTGCTCGACGCCAAGGGCGAAACGCGGCCGCTGGAGATGGGCTGCTACGGCATCGGCGTGACGCGCGTGGTGGCGGCGGCGATCGAGCAGCACCATGACGAGCGCGGCATCGCGCTGCCGGCGGCGCTGGCGCCCTTTGCGCTCTGCCTGGTGCCCATCGCCTACCGCAAGAACGAGAAGGTGCGCGCGGCGGCCGACCGCCTGTACGCGGAGCTGCTGGACGCCGGCATCGAGGTGTTGATGGACGATCGCGACGAACGCGCGGGGGTGCTCTTTGCGGACATGGACCTGATCGGCATTCCGCATCGCATCGTGCTCGCGGAGCGCGGGCTGGCCGCCGGCGAGGCTGAATACAAGGCACGGCGCGACGCGCAGGCACGCAACGTGCCGCTCGCCGGGATGGTGGCGTTCCTCAAGGAGCGGCTAGCGGAAGCATGAGACGCGCCGGCATGCAAGCGGTAATGCTGGCCGCGGCGCTGGCGTACGCCTCGGCGGCCGGCGCGGGCGCGCAGGTCTACGAGGAGCTTGCCGACAGCGTGCGCCACAGCCTTGCGGCCGCGCTTGCCGACCGTTCGGTGCCGGAGCTCGCGTTTCACCAGCGCGAGGACGCGCACAAGTGGCTGTTCGAGATGTCGCGCCGCCTGGAAAAGCGCATTCCCGACCGCAAGCAGCGCCTCGAGCTGCTGCGCACGGCGCACTTCGAGGCGCTGCGTGCGGGCCTCGACCCGCAGCTGGTGCTCGGCGTGATCGAGGTGGAGAGCCGCTTCCGCAAGTACGCCGTGTCGCGCTCGGGCGCGCGCGGCTACATGCAGGTGATGCCGTTCTGGACCAAGCTGATCGGCTCGCGCAGCGACAACCTGTTCCACTTGCGCACCAACCTGCGCTACGGCTGCGTGATCCTGCGGCATTACCTCGACGTGGAGAACGGCAACTACTTCCGCGCGCTCGGCCGCTACAACGGCAGCCTCGGCAAGCCCGACTATCCGCGCGCCGTACTGGCGGCATGGAAGGTGCGCTGGGGCTACAAGGGCGCCACCAGCTGAAATGATCCGCGCCCTGTTCGCCGATGCGCGCCTGCGCGACTGGTTCTACGGCTACCGCGCGCCCGAGCGCGGCCCCATTACGCTCGGCCAGCGCCGCGTCTACATTCTGCCGACGCGACTGGGCTGGCTGTATGGCGCGACGCTCGGCATCCTGCTCGTCGGCTCGATCAATTACGCGCTGCAGCTGGGCTTCGCGCTGACGTTTCTCCTCGCCGGCCTCGGCCTCGCCGGGATGGTTCACACCACCCGCAACCTGGCGCGCCTCACGGTGAGCGCCGGCCGCGCCGAACCGGTGTTCGCCGGCGAGGCGGCGCAATTTCGCCTGTACCTCGACAACCAGGCGCGCTTCGACCGGCCAGCGGTCCTGGCGCGCCACCAGGCGAGCGGCGCGCAGGTGGTGCTCGATCTGCCGCCGGGCGCGATCAGCGAGGCGGTATTGTCCGTGCCGGCGGCAAGACGCGGCTGGCTGCCGCTGACCCGCGTCATGCTGGAGACGCGCTTCCCGCTCGGGCTGTTTCGCGCCTGGAGCTATGTCGAGCCCGAAGCCCGTTGCCTAGTCTATCCGCGTCCCGAGCGCTCGGCGCTGCCCGCGCCGACGCCGGACACCGACGCCGGCACGGCGCGCGCGCAATCGCTTGGCAACGACGATTTCTCCGGCTTGCGCGCCTATCAACTGCAGGATTCGCCGCGCCACGTGGCGTGGAAGGCCGTGGCGCGCGCCGACGACATGCTGACCAAGCAGTTCGCCGGGGCCGCCGGGATCGAGCTGTGGCTCGACTGGAACCGCCTTGCCGCCAGCCTGGACAGCGAGCAGCGGCTGTCGCGCCTGGCCGGCTGGGTGCTGGGCGCGGAGCAGGCCGGGGCGCGCTATGGGCTGCGCTTGCCGGCCCGCGCCATCGCGCCGGATCGCGGAGATGCGCACCGCGCGGCCTGCCTGCAGGCGCTGGCGCTGCACGGCATCGAATGACCACCCCCCACCCTCTGGCCCCCGAGCAGCGCGCAATTACGCCGCGTGATCTTGCCGGGCTGCTGGCTTCGCTCGTGCTCGTCGCGGCACCGCACGCGCTGCGCATGCCGTGGTGGCTGACGCTCGTCGTGCTGGGCCTGTACGCCTGGCGCGCGCACATCGCGCTCGAGCGCTCGACGCTGCCCTCGCGCTGGCTGGTGCTCGGCCTGGCGCTGTTCGCGATCGGCGCGGTGTACCTCGAGTACCGAACGCTGTTCGGGCGTACTTCGGGCATCGTACTGCTGGTCCTGTTCTCGGGGCTGAAGCTCGTCGAGATGCGCACGCACCGCGACGCCGCCGTGGTGGCCTTCCTGTGCTACTTCCTGGTCATGACCAATCTGCTCTACACGCAGAGCATGCCGACGGCGCTGCTCATGGCGCTGGCGCTGCTTGTCGTCACCGGCACGCTGGTCGGCCTGAGCGCACCGCGGCGGCCGGTTTCCGCGAACCTGCGCAGCGCCGGGATGCTGCTCGCCCACGCGGTGCCCGCGGCGCTGATCCTCTTTCTGCTGTTCCCACGCGTGCAGGGTCCGTTGTGGGGACTACCGCAGGACGCCTACGCCGGCATGACAGGGCTCTCGGACACCATGTCCCCGGGCAATCTGTCGCAGCTGGCGCAGTCCGACGCCATCGCCTTTCGCGCCGAGTTCGAGGGCGAGCCGCCGCCGCCGCGCGATCGTTACTGGCGCGGGCCGGTGCTATGGGACTTCGACGGCCGCACCTGGCGCATGGGCCCGGGCTGGCTGCAGAAGTTCGAGGCGCCACAGGGCAGCGGGCGCTATGACTATGTGGTGACGCTGGAGCCGCACAATCGCACCTGGATGTTCGCGCTGGAAAGCGTCGCGCGGCTGCCGGTACGCGGCCGCTACACCAGCGACGGCATGGTGGTGGCCGCGGCGCCCGTGCGTTCGCGCCTGCGCTACGACGCGGCGTCGCTGGCGCGCGCCGCGCCCGAGCCGTTCGAGCGCCCGGCCAGCCTGCGCCGCGCGCTGGCGGTTCCCGAGGGCGGCAACGCGCGCGCTCGCGCGCTCGCCGCCGAATGGCGCCGCTCGGCGCCGAGCGAGCCGCAGCTGCTGCTGCACGCGGTCGAATTCTTCCGCAGCGCGAACCTCGGCTACACGCTGGAGCCGCCGCTGCTCGGGCGCGATACCGTCGACGAATTCCTGTTCGACACGCGCGAAGGCTTCTGCGAGCATTTCGCCTCGGCGTTTGTGTTCCTGATGCGCGCCGCGGGCGTGCCGGCGCGCGTGGTCACCGGCTACCAGGGCGGCGAGGTGAACTACGTGGACCGCATCATCAGCGTGCGCCAGTCCGATGCGCACGCCTGGGCCGAAGTGCACCTGCCTGGGCGCGGCTGGGTGCGCGTCGATCCGACCGCGGCGGCGGTGCCCGGCCGCGTGGACGCCGGACTGGCGCGCTCGGTGCGCGCCGGCGACCCGGTGCCGCTGCTCATGCGGCCGCGACTCGAATGGTTGCGGGGGCTACGCAGCAACTGGGAGGCGCTCGCGCACCGCTGGAACGTGTGGGTGCTCGGCTACGGTGTCGACCGCCAGCGCGACCTGATGTCGCGCATTGGCATGCGCGACGCCGACTGGCGCCAGCTTACCGCAGCCATGGCCTCGATCCTGGGGGTTTTCACGCTGCTGCTGCTCGCCTGGTCGCTGCGCCGCCTCGCGCGCCCGGACCCGGTGCAGCGCGCTTGGCAGGCCTTCTGCCGCAAGCTCGGGGCACGCGGCGTGGCACGCGCTCCCAACGAAGGACCGAACGATTACGCCGAGCGCGCCGCGCAGCGCTTGCCGCAGGCGGCGGCGGCGATCCGCGCCATCGCTGCGCTGTACATCGGCGCGCGCTACGGACGCGCGGCGGCGCGCGAACGGATCGCCGAGCTCGCGCGCCGCGTGCGCGATCTGCAGCTCGCATGAGCGCGCGGCACCTCCTGCTCGCCCTGCTGCTCGCCGCCCTGGCGACGACCGCTCGCGCCGAGGAGGAGGCGCCCGAAAGCTACGCGCTGCGCGCCGATGTCGCGGGCTTCATCCACGATCTGGTCGAACGCCACGCCTTCGACGCCGACGAGCTGCGGCTCGTGTTCTCGCGTGCGCGGCGCGAAGACGCGGTGCTCGCCGCCATGCGCGCGCAACCGCGGCAGGCGGATTCCTGGCACGCCTACCGATCGCTGTTCGTCAACGAGCGCCACGTGCGCGCCGGGCTCGAGTTCTGGCGGGAGCAGCGCAAGCCGCTGGCGCGGGCGCGCAGCGCCTACGGCGTGCCCGAGGAGATCATCGTCGCCATCATCGGCATCGAAACGTTCTACGGCCGCAATACGGGCCGCTGGCGCGTGATCGATGCGCTGGCGACGCTCGCCTTCGACTATCCGCCGCGCGCACTGTTCTTCCGCAAGGAGCTGGAGAATTACCTGCTGTTCGTGCGCCAGCTGGAACTCGACGTGTTCTCGGTGAAGGGCTCGTATGCGGGCGCCATCGGCATCCCGCAGTTCATGCCCGGGAGCTACCTGCGCTACGCGGTGGATTTCGACGGCGACGGCAACATCGACCTGCGCGGCAATGCTGCCGACGCTGTCGGCAGCGTCGCCAACTTCCTCCAGCGCCACGGTTGGCAGCGCGGCGCGCCGGTGCAGCGCGGCGCGCGCATAACGGGCGAAGGCTTTGAGTCGCTCGTCGCCGCCGATCCCCTGCCGCAGCACACGCTTGAAGAGCTGGCCGGGGCGGGCGTCGAGGTGCGCGGCGCGCCGCTGCCGGCCGATACGCGCGCCGCACTGCTGCGGCTGGAGACGCCCGAGCAGCCGGCCGATTTCCGGGTCGGCCTGCAGAATTTCTATGTGCTCACCCGCTACAACCGCAGCCTGTTCTACGCGCTGTCGGTCGCCGAGCTTGCCGAGCAGCTGCGCGCGGCGCGCGGCAAGGCGCGCGCCGCGCCGCCCGCGAAGTAGCGCCTTTCAGGAAGGGGTCTGGCCCGGCAGATAGCGCAGCGGATCGACGGGCTTGCCCGACTTGCGGATCTCGAAATGCAGCTTCGGCCGGTCGGCGTCACTGTCGCCCAGCTCGGCAATGCGCTGGCCGCGCGATACCGTCTGCCCTTCCTTCACCAGAATTTCCCGGTTGTGCGCGTAGACGCTGCTGAAGCCGTTTTCGTGGCGGATGACGATCAGCTTGCCGAAGCCGCGAATGCCCGTTCCCGTGTACAGCACCTGCCCGGCTGCCGCAGCCACCACCGGGTCGCCCGCCTTGCCGCCGATGTCCACGCCCTTGCTGCTGGGCTCGGCGAACTTGGCCAGCAGGCCGCCGCGCGCCGGCCATATGAAGTCGAGCGCCTCGGGATCGCGGTCGGTCGCCGCGGTCTTGGGCGGCTCGGGCTTGGCGGGCGCTGCAGGCGCCATGGCGACGGGCTTGGGCACCGCGGGCGCCTGGGCCGCGGCCGCCGCGGCCATATCTCCCTTCGACAACAGCGCCAGGTTGCCTTCCGTGTACGGCAGCCGCAGCGCCTTGGGCGCGACCTTGGTGCTGCCATCGCCCTGGCCCTGCCGAGCCGTCCCGGCGCCCTCGAGCGGGCGCGCCTGCAGCGGCGATTGGCCGCGCGCGGCACCGACCTGCACCGTCGGCTCGCCTTCGGGCGGCGTCACGCGCAGCACCTGGCCCACCGAGATCTTCGTGGGATCGTCGAGCTGGTTCCAGCGCGCCACGTCGCGGTAGTCGGCGCCGTTTTCGAGCGCGATGCTGTAGAGCGTGTCGCCACGCTTGATCATGTAGTACCCGGGTGCCGCGCCCGGCACTGCGGCCAAGGGTGGGGCTTCCGGCGCCGGCTCGGGCGCCGCGGGCGGCCGGATGTCCGACACCGGCGCCTGTACGGATTCTGAAGCGCAGCCGGCCAGGGCCACGAGCGCCGCTCCCAGCAGGAGCGCACCGCATCGCAATTCGAAAGTCGTCATAGTTTTCCCGTCTCGAGGGGCACGAACAGTACCTCGTCGAGAACCGTTTCAGTGATACCGCGGGCGCCGCGCTCCAACACCGCCAGGCGTTGCCTACCGCGCGCCGCCTGCGCCGTCTTCAGCGGCAGCACCATTCTGCCACCCTGGGCCAATTGCCGTAAGAGGGCCTGCGGCACCGCGCGTGCGGCCGCCGCCACGATGATGGCGTCGAACGGCGCTCCCGCCTCCAGCCCGAGATTGCCGTCGCCGTGGGTCAGCCGCAGATTCGACAGCCGCAGGCCGCGCAGATTCGTACGCGCGCGCTCCAGGAGCGCGCGAATGCGCTCCACCGAGTACACCTCGCGCGCCAGCCGCGCCAGCACCGCCGCCTGGTAGCCGCAGCCGGTGCCGATCTCGAGGACGCGTGCCGGAATGCCGTTGTCGCCAATCAGCGACTCGATCATGCGCGCCACCACGTAAGGCTGCGAAATCGTCTGGCTGAAGCCGATCGGCAGTGCAGTGTCCTCGTAGGCGCGGCTCGCCAGCGCCTCGTCGACGAACAGGTGCCGCGGCACCTCGCCCATGGCCGCGAGCACGCGCTCGTCGCGAATGCCCTTCTCACGCAGGCGCTCGACCATGCGCGAGCGCGTGCGCTGCGAGGTCATGCCGATGCCGACCGCGTCGCGCGGTCCGCGCGCGTTCATGCCGCGAGCCAGGTGCGCACCGGCGCAAGCTGAGCGTGATGCGTGAGATCCACCTGTAACGGCGTCACCGACACGCGGCCGTTCGCCACGGCGTGGAAGTCCGTGCCGGGGCCGGCATCCGCGGCTTCACCTGCGGCGCCGATCCAGTACGCCTGCTCGCCGCGCGGCGTGCGCATCTTCACCACCGGCTCGGCCTTGTGCCGCCGGCCCAGCCGCGTCACTTCGGGCGCGCCGAGCGTTTCCTGCGCCACGTCGGGCACGTTCACGTTGAGCAACACCGGCTGCCCGAGTGGCGCGCGTCCGAAGCGCGCTACCAGCTGCAGCGCGACCTCCACCGCGGTGTCGAGGTGGCGTCCTTCCTTGCTTGCCAGCGAAACGGCCAGCGATGGAATGCCGAGGAGGAAACCTTCGGTGGCGGCCGCCACGGTGCCGGAATAGATCGTGTCGTCGCCCATGTTCGCCCCGAGGTTGACGCCGGAAACCACGATGTCGGGGAGAAAGTCGAGCACCCCGGTGACCGCGAGGTGCACGCAGTCGGTGGGCGTGCCGTTGACGAAGAAAAAACCGTTGGGCGCGCGCCGCACCGACAGCGGTCGGTCGAGCGTGAGCGAATTGGAGGCGCCGGAGCGGTCGCGCTCGGGGGCGACCACCGTGATCTCGCCGAGCGCGGCGAGCCGCTCTGCGAGCAGCATGATGCCGGGTGAGAAGTAGCCGTCGTCGTTGGAAACCAGGATGCGCATCGAGCGCGCGATTCTAGCCGACGGCGCCGGCCGGCCCTAGAACGACCGCGGCAGCCCGAGCACGTGCTCGGCAACGTAGGACAGGATCAGGTTGGTGGAAATCGGCGCCACCAGGTACAGGCGCGACTCGCGGAACTTGCGCTCGACGTCGTACTCGGCGGCGAAGCCGAAGCCGCCGTGCGTCTGCAGGCAGGTGTTGGCCGCCTCCCAGGACGCCTTGGCCGCCAGGTGCTTGGCCATGTTCGCCTCGGCGCCGCAGTGCTGCTTGGCATCGAAGAGCGCGGCCGCCTTGTAGCGCATCAGGTTCGCGGCCTCGATCTCCATGTAGGCCTCGGCGATCGGGAACTGCACGCCCTGGTTCTGGCCGATCGGGCGCTCGAAAACCACGCGTTCCTTCGCGTACTTGGTCGCGCGCCCGACGAACCAGTAGCCGTCGCCGATGCATTCCGCGGCAATGAGTATCCTCTCGGCGTTGAGTCCGTCGAGAATGTAGCGGAAGCCCTTGCCCTCCTCGCCGATCAGGTTGTCGGCCGGAATCTCGAGGTTGTCGAGAAACACCTCGTTGGTCTCGTGGTTCACCATGTTGCGGATCGGGCGCATCGTCAGGCCCTTGCCGAGCGCCGCCTTCTTTTCGACGAGAAACACCGACATGCCGTCGGACTTCTTCTTCACTTCGGCGAGCGGCGTCGTACGCGCGAGCAGGATCATCAGGTCCGAATGCTGCAGGCGCGAGGTCCAGACCTTCTGGCCGTTCACGACGTAGCGATCGCCCTTCTTCACCGCCACGGTCTTGATCCGGGTGGTATCGGTGCCGGCGGTCGGCTCGGTCACGCCCATCGCCTGCATGCGCAGCTCGCCCGAGGCGATCTTCGGCAGGTACTTCTGCTTCTGCGCCTCGGAGCCGTTCCTGAGCAGCGTGTTCATGTTGTACATCTGCCCGTGGCAGCAGCCGGCATTGCCGCCCGAGCGCGACACCTCCTCCATGATCACCGTGGCTTCGGTGAGCGACAGGCCGGAGCCGCCGTACTGCTCCGGGATGAGCGCCGCCATCCAGCCCGCCGCGGTGAGTGCGTCGACGAAAGCCTCCGGATAGGCGCGCGCTTCGTCGACTTTCTGCCAGTAGGCGGAATCGAACTGCGCGCACAGGGCGCGCACGCCCTCGCGAAGCTCAGCGTGGCTCGGGTCGGCTACAGGGGATCCCATGTGAATACATCCTGGGTGCGATCAAGGGGGAAAAAGCTCTGCCGCAGCGCTGGCATGCCATGCGCGGCGATATCCTGCGGGGTCCAGCCGCCGGCGCGATGCACCGAGCGGATGGGGCGGCTTTGCGACATGAGGAAGAGTTCGTTCGCGCGCACGGCGAAAATCTGCCCGGAAACCCCCTGTGCGGCTTCGCTCGCTAGGAATACTGCGAGTGGTGCGATCTTGGCGGTCTCCATGACCTTCATCTTCTCGACGCGCGCCTGCTGCTCCGGCGTCTCGGTCGGAATCGAGCCGATCATGCGGCTCCAGGCAAAAGGCGCAATGCAATTGGAGCGCACGCCGTACCTCGCCATGTCAAGGGCAATCGATTTGGAGAGGCCGACGATGCCGAGCTTGGCGGCCGAATAATTGGCCTGCCCCAGGTTGCCGATCAGTCCCGAGGTCGAGGTCATGTGCACGTAGCAGCCCGAATTCTGGCTCTTGAAATAGGTCGCAGCGGCGCGCGACACGTAGAAAGAGCCGTTCAGGTGCACGTCGATCACCGACTTCCATTCCTCCGCCGACATGTTGAAGAAGAAGCGGTCGCGCAGGATGCCCGCGTTGTTCACCACGCAGTCGATGCGCCCGTAGGCGTCGATCGCGGCCTTGACGATGCGGTTGGCGGAGTCCCAGTCGGCAACGCTGTCACTGCTGGCGAGCGCTTCGCCACCTTTCGCCTTGATCTCGTCCGCCACTTTCTGCGCCGGGCCGCTGCTTGATCCCTCGCCCGCCACCGAGGTGCCGAGGTCGTTCACCATCACCCGCGCGCCATGCGCGGCGAAGGCAAGCGCGAAATCGCGCCCGATGCCGCCGCCCGCGCCCGTTACCA
Organism: Betaproteobacteria bacterium; assembly: GCA_029863065.1. GTDB lineage: Bacteria > Pseudomonadota > Gammaproteobacteria > Burkholderiales > SG8-39 > JAABQT01. The sequence continues at coordinate 4,572 of JAOTWE010000013.1, read as the reverse complement.
GCACCACTTTGTCCTTCAGCATCCATCCCCCTCGTGCGCGCGCATCGACTTGCTGCCAAGGTACGCAAAACTCTAACAGAAATTTGCGCTTCTCCAGGCGCGCCGAACGATTGCGCATTGCGGCGCGCGCACGAGCGCCTTGCAGACATTTACAGCGCGCGCATCGGTATGGGAGTCGAATGCTCGTTCAGGCCATGCAGTTCGCAATTGGAGGATGCATTGAACACTGCACGATGCGCTCTCGCTTCGCCGATAAAGACGGATCAGTTCGTTTGCCTCCTGGCAGGAGCCCGCGGGCTTCTCGAAGTGGTCGCCGCGGTGCGCGACTACCTTGCCGCCTGGCCGCCGGAGCAGGTTGCCCGCGTCCAGAAGATCGATGCGGGTTGGGCGCCCTTCGACGACAACCATGAGCCGGTTCCCGTTCACCGGCCCGCAGACTTACGCGAGATATTCGCGGCAGTGCATGGCCAGTGCTCGGCATTGAGGGCCGCCGGGGTGGCCGTGGCCCCCGAACTTCTCGAACTGGATCTGTTCCTGTACTTCGCGTGCACCAAACTACAGGAACTCGGGCCCGAATCGGACTCGGCGAGCGCACTGCGGCAGTCTGCAGGCGGCGCTGCCGTACCTGGGACTGCGCTGCCTCGCAGTTACGGGCGTCCGGCGTGACGTAGCGGCTTACCGGGGGATTCCCGCCATGCAGCGAAGCGACCAAGACCTCGCATCAATGGGTGCCGAAGCACTTCCCGGCGATCTGGGAAAGATCAATGAAACCCGGCTCGGACAACCGCAGGCGGCCGACAGCATTCCATCCGCCCCGCAAGGCACGCCACTCGTGGGCCTGATCGCCCTCGTCACGCATTGGCTTGCGCAAGCCGGGAGACGCAAGTAGGCGGCTGCCGGGTTCCCCCGGCATTGCTTCGGCTGCGACACCATCCGCAGGCAGGGTTTCTGCGTCTTGTTGGTCGGGGCGGCGAGATTCGAACTCGCGACCACCTGCACCCCATGCAGGTACGCTACCAGGCTGCGCTACGCCCCGAGAAGCGGAAGTCTATCAGGCGCGCAGTGCTTCGAGCAGCGCGCGCAGTTCGCGTTTGATCGCCGTCAGGTCGCCGCCCGCCGCAGTCCGCGGCGCCCGCTCGTCGCGATCCTCGCTGCCGACGGCGGCGTTGTCGAGGCGGTTACGCGCGCCGCTGATGGTGAAACCTTCCTCGTACAGCAGCTCGCGGATCCTGCGGATCAGCAGCACCTCGTGGTGCTGGTAGTAGCGCCGGTTGCCGCGGCGCTTGACGGGCTTCAACTGGGTGAATTCCTGCTCCCAGTAGCGCAGCACGTGCGGCTTCACCCCGCACAGGTCGCTGACTTCGCCGATGGTGAAGTAGCGCTTCGCCGGGATCGGCGGCAGGTCAGCTTTCTTGCTGGGGCTGCGGCTTTCCATGGCGCGCCTTCTCCACCATCGCCTTCAGTTTCTGGCTGGCGTGGAAGGTAACCACGCGGCGGGCGCTGATGGGAATTTCCTCGCCGGTCTTGGGGTTGCGACCGGGCCGTTGCGGCTTGTCGCGCAGCTGGAAGTTGCCGAATCCGGACAACTTGACGCTTTCGCCGCGCTCTAGGGCCCCGCGGATCTCCTCGAAAAAAGCTTCCACCATGTCCTTGGCCTCGCGCTTGTTCAGACCGACCTTCTCGAACAACAGGTCGGCCAGTTCGGCCTTGGTCAAAGTCATCACAACTCCCTGATTTATATATTTATGCGCGAAGTGTCGCGGCGAAACGACGACCCCACAGCGAAATCAGCGCTTCCCGCGCCGAATCGGCCTCCGCATCCGTGAGGGTTCGTTCAGTATCTTGCATAACTACCCGGAAAGCAACGCTTTTCTTCCCTGTAGGGAGGTTCGAACCCTGGTACAGATCGAACAATCTCACGTCCCTCACAATGGCTGGTGTTTCACCCGCGATTTCGTCCAGTAGCGCCTGTACGGCGATGTCAGTGTTCACTAACAAGGCGATGTCCCGGGTCACCGGCGGGAATCTCGACGGCACGACAGGCTGTGGCAGCGGCGTTTCCAGGAGCGGCGGCACATCGACCTCGAAGCACACAACCCCTTGAGGAATATCGTATTTCTGCAACCACTGGGGGTGCAACTCGCCGATCCAGCCCACTTCCAGGCCATCGAGCAGGATGCGCACCGAGCGCGCGGGATGGAACGCCGGATGCGTCGCTCCCTCATAGCGCGGCACGCGCGGCGCAAAGAGCGCCTCAAGGTCCGCCTTCACGTCGAACAAGTCGACGCGCCGCGCCGCGCTGCCCCATTGCTCCTCAAGTGCCGCCCCGTACGCGGCGCCGGCGATACGCAGCGGCTGGCGCACCCCGGCGACTTCGAGCGGGCCGTCCGCGACCTGCGAATCGCGCAGGAAGACGCGCCCGAGCTCGAATACCCGAATGCGCGCGAGCTTGCGCGCTGCGTTGTAGCTCACATTGCCGAGCAGCCCGCCAAGGAGCGTGGTGCGCATCACCGAAAGCGGGCTGGCGATGGGATTGAGCAGGCGGATCGGGTCGGACTCGCGCGCCAGGTCCGCTTCCCACTGCGGCTCGACGAAGCTGAAGTTGATCACTTCCTGGTAGTCGCAGCCCGCAAGGCGCTCGCGCAGCGCGTGCGCCGGGCGGCGCGTCTCGGGCAGCGCCGTCATGCGCGCGGCAGCGCGCGGCGGCTGCGCCGGGATGCGCTCGAAGCCGTGCACGCGCGCCACCTCCTCGATCAGGTCCTCCTCGATCGAAAGGTCGAACCGGTACGAGGGCGGCGTGACCGAAAATGCACCCCGCAGGCGCCGGCAGGGAAATCCCAGGCGCGAGAACACCCGCGCCATGTCCTTCTCGGCGATCGGCATGCCGATCACCTTTTGGGCGCGCGCCACGCGCATGCGCACGGGCTTGCGCTTGGGCAGGCGCTTCACCACGTCGACCGTCGGGCCCGGCTCACCGCCGCAGATCTCGAGGATCAGCTGCGTGGCGCGCTCGATGCCGGCCACGTTGTTGTCGAAGTCAACGCCGCGCTCGAAGCGGTGCGAGGCGTCGCTGGCGAAGTTGAAGCGCCGTGCGCGCCCGGCGACGGCCTCGGGAAAGAAGAACGCCGACTCGAGAAAAATGTGGCGCGTGGCGCTTTCCGCCTTGGTCGATTCGCCGCCCATGATGCCCGCCAGGCCGATGGTGCCGGAATCGTCGGCAATGCACAGCACCGAGGGGTCGACTTCGACCTCCTGGCCATTCAGCAGCAGCAGCTTCTCGCCCGCGCGGCCCCAGCGCACGTCGATGGCGCCCCTGAGCTTGTCCTGGTCGTAGACGTGCAGCGGACGCCCAAGTTCCAGCATCACATAGTTGGTAACGTCCACCAGCGCCGAGATCGAGCGTTGTCCGGCACGCTCCAGGCGTTGGCGCATCCACGGCGGGGTTGCCGCTGCGGCGTTCACGCCGCGGATCACGCGCCCGGCAAACCGACCGCAGCCCTCGGCGTGCGTAATGCCGAACGGATGTTTCGTCTTGAGCTTCGCCGCTACAGGCTTCACCTTCGGTGCCTTCAGCGCCGCGCCGGTCAGGGCTGCGACCTCGCGCGCGATGCCGAGCACCGAGAGGCAGTCAGCGCGGTTCGGCGTCAGCTTGAAGGTCAGCACCTGCTCGTCCAGCGCGAGCGCCTTGCGCAGGTCCTGGCCCGGCTTCGCCGCCGCTGGCAGCTCGAGCAGACCGGAATGGTCGTCGGAGAGCCCCAACTCCTTGGCGGAGCACAGCATCCCATGGCTTTCGATGCCGCGCAGCGTGGCCGCCTTGATCTCCAGGTCGCCCAGTTTCGTTCCTACCGTGGCGAGCGGCGCTTTCATGCCGGGACGCGCATTGGGGGCTCCGCACACCACCTGCAGCTTCTGCTTGCCCGCACTCACGGCGCAGACCGTCAGCTTGTCGGCGTTCGGGTGCCGTTCCACGGCGAGGATCTCGCCGACGACCACGCCCCTGAAGGGCGGCGCCACCTGCTCGCACGACTCGACCTCCAGACCGGACATCGTCAACAGTTGCGCCAGTTGCTCCGTCTTCATCGACGGATCGCAGAAGCTGCGCAGCCAGTATTCGGGGACGATCATGCGAACTGGCGCAGAAAGCGCAGGTCGCCGTCGAAGAACAGGCGCAGGTCGTCGATGCCGTAGCGCAGCATGGTCAGGCGCTCGAGGCCCGAGCCGAACGCGAAGCCGATGTAGCGTTCCGCATCGAGGCCGAAGTTACGCACCACCTGCGGGTGCACCTGCCCGGCTCCGGAAAGCTCGAGCCAGCGTCCCTTCAGCGGCCCCGTCATGAACTGCAGGTCAATCTCGGCCGAGGGCTCGGTGAAGGGGAAGTACGACGGGCGGAAGCGCACCTCCAGCGCCTCCGACTCGAAAAAACGGCGCAGAAAGTCGGTATACACGCCCTTCAGGTCGGCGAAGCTGATGTCTTCGCCAATCCACAGGCCCTCCACCTGGTGGAACATGGGCGAATGCGTCGCGTCCGAATCCACGCGGTAGGTGCGGCCCGTGGCGATCACTTTGATCGGC
>JAOTWE010000199.1 GCA_029863065.1 Betaproteobacteria bacterium | reverse complement strand
CGCCTTGACTTCGAGCGTAAGCTCGCCGAGCCGTTCCACGGGGGCCACCCCGAGAATTCTTGCAAGCGCATCGTGCAGACGCTGGAGCCTGGGGGTCATCTATCGCGCGATCGTGTTGGTGCGCCGGATCTTGTTCTGCAGCTGCAGGATGCCGTAGAGCAGCGCTTCGGCAGTGGGTGGGCAGCCGGGCACATAGATGTCCACCGGCACGATGCGGTCGGCGCCGCGCACCACGGAGTAGGCATAGTGGTAGTAGCCGCCGCCGTTGGCGCACGAGCCCATCGAGATCACCCAGCGCGGCTCGGCCATCTGGTCGTAGACTTTGCGCAGCGCGGGCGCCATCTTGTTGCACAGCGTCCCGGCGATGATCATGACGTCCGCCTGCCGCGGGCTGGGCCGGAACACGATGCCAAAGCGGTCGAGATCGTAGCGCGCCGCGCCCGCATGCATCATCTCGATGGCGCAGCACGCCAGGCCGAAGGTCACCGGCCACAGCGAACCGGTACGCGTCCAGTTGATCACCGTGTCGAGCCTGGCGGTGACGAAGCCTTGCGGCATGACGCCCTCAATGCCCATGCTCTACTCCCATTCCAGCGCCCCCTTCATCCATTCGTAGACGAAGCCGACCACCAGGATGCCCAGGAAGAGCATCATGGCCATGAAGCCGGCGAGGCCGATGTCATTGAGCGCCACCGCCCAGGGAAAGAGGAACGCGATTTCCAGGTCGAACAGGATGAACAGGATCGCCACCAGGTAGTAGCGCACGTCGAATTTCATGCGCGCGTCCTCGAAAGCCTCGAAGCCGCATTCGTAAGGAGACAGTTTTTCGCTGTCGGGGCGGCTCGGGCCGAGCAGCTTGCCGAGCACCATCGGCCCGACGCCGACCGCCAGGCCGACGAGGATGAACAGCAGGATCGGGAAGTATTCAGACAGCATAGTTGGTGCCCACGAGCAGACTCGAACTGCTACGGCTTATTAGGCCACTAGCCCCTCAAGCTAGCGTGTCTACCAATTTCACCACGTGGGCTCTCCATCACGCGGAATTATCCTATAGAAATCATTTCGGTACGCCGGGCGCCTGCGAACCTGCGTCGCCCCCCGCAGGCGGCAGCGCCTGCGGCTTGGGAATGTCGCCCACCGATGGCGCCGGCGGCTGCGGCTTCACGGTTTCCATCACCGTGCCGGCCGCGGTCCTGGGCTTTTCGCTCGCGAGATAGGCGAGCCCGAGGCTGGTGAGAAAGAAGATCGTCGCCAGCACCGCCGTGGCGCGCGACAGGAAGTTCGCCGAACCCGTGGCGCCGAACAGGCTCGAGGAGGCGCCGCCGCCGAATCCCGACCCCATGTCCGCGCCCTTGCCGTGCTGGAGCAGCACCAGGCCGATGATGCTCAGCGCGATCAGCACATGCGCCACGATAATCAAGGTAATCCACTGTGCCATGTCTTCAACCTTTCCGTTTCGCCATCGTGCAGATGGCGATGAAATCCTGCGCCACCAGGGAAGCACCGCCGATCAGCCCGCCGTCGACGTCGGGCATCGCAAACAGCGCGCCAGCGTTCGCCGGCTTTACGCTGCCCCCGTACAAAATACGCGCCGCCGGACCCACGCGCCGGCGCAGCAACGCGTGCACCGATTGCGCCTGCTCGGGCGAAGCGTTGCGGCCGGTACCGATCGCCCAGACCGGCTCGTAGGCGAGCACCGCGTCCTCGAATCCGCACTTGCCCAGCACTGCGTCCAACTGCCGCGCCACCACCTGTTCGGTATGCCCGGCATCGCGCTCCGCGAGCGTTTCGCCCACGCACAGGATCGGCGTCAAGCCGGCAGCGCGCGCCGCGGCGAACTTCGCCGCCACCGCCGCGTCGGATTCGCCATACAACTGCCGGCGCTCCGAGTGACCCACGAGCACATAGCGGCAGCCGAATTCCGCCAGCATCGCCCCGGATACCTCGCCGGTGAATGCCCCCGCCGCGTGCTCGCTCAGGTTTTGCGCCGCCAGCGCGATGCGCGTTCCCTGCAACCGCTCCCGCGCCTGCGCCAGGTAGGGAAACGGCACGCATACCGCGCATTCCACGCCCTCGACGCCGCCGACAACCGCGTCCAGCAGCGCCCGATTGGCCGCCAGACTGCCGTGCATTTTCCAGTTTCCGGCGACGAGCCGAGCGCGCATGCCGTTACCGTCCACCGAAAGGGCGGATTCTACCCGTTTTGCCCTGCGCAGCGGCCGTCAGCGTGCGTGCCGCATGCGTCATCGCCTCCAGCAGCCGCTGCGCCACGCGCTCGCGCAGCGGCGCAAGCAAGCCCGGCAACCGCACCGAATCGCTGAGCGCCTGCGTTTCCCTGGCGTACAACTGCAGCATGTCGAATATCCGGCGTTCGAGCTCGCCCGGCGCAAATGCCTGGCGCAGGCGGCCGCCGCCCCGCCACGCGTCGAGAATGCGGTAGGCCGTGTCCAGACCGAGCTCGATGCGCTGCAGCCGCAGCGGCTCGATGCCCTCGTAGCGGATCCGGATGCGCACCGGGAACGCGCCGACCCGCGCCAGGAACTCGCGGTCGATATCGCGTACGGCGGCCAGGAGCTGGCGCGCCGCGCCGGGGCCGGGCCGCTCGCCCGCCGCCAGCGCGGTGGCCGCCCGGCCGATGACCATCGCATCCTTGCGCACTTCCTTGGCCACGTTCTCGGCCAGAAACGGTTCCAGCGCGGGCAATGCGAGCCGCAGCGGCAGAGCCGAGCGCAGTTCGTCGGTGGTGCGGCGGCTGAACTCGCGCAGCAGCTGGCCGTGCAGTGCGGCGAGGGCCCGTGCTCGGTTCAGGCCGGCGGCTTGACGGCGCGGTGGAAGCCGAGCATCCCGGAAAACACCGTCTTCGAGGTCACGCTCTGGAAGCCGACGTCCTCCAGCATGTCGCTCAGTTCCTGGGCGGAGTAGAACATCTGCAGCGCCTGGATGAAGTACTCCTTGCAGTTGAGCGCCGCGGGGCCGCTGCGGAACACGAAGCCCGTGAACCACAGGCAGAATCGCAGGTACGCGTAGTACAGCCGCTCGACGACGCGGTTGCCGGGCCGCAGCATGTCGCAATGGTAGAAACGCCCGCCCGGCTTGAGCACGCGCCGGATCTCGGCGGCCACGCGCCGCACGCGCAGGTGTCGCGAGGCGAACTGCAGGGTGGCGATATCGAACGAGTTGTCGGGGTACGGCAGCGTGTGCACGTCGTCGATCACGCTCTGAATGCGAAAACCCTGCGCCTCGGCGCGCTGGCGCCCGACCTCCTGCATCGCGGCGCTGCGGTCGATCGCGTGCACCTCGAGGGTCGGCTCGCGCTTCAGCAGCGCGATGCCGATGGCGTTGGTGCCGGCGCACACGTCGAGCACCCGCTCACCGGGGCGGATGTCCACCGTCGCCATGAACTTGCGCAGAAACCAGCCCCACAACCCCAGGCTGGCGATGGTGTTCGCTTTGTCGTAGTACGGCGCCACGTCGGCGAAGACGTCGTTCAGCTCCTGGGTCCAAACGACATTGAAAAGCTCTTCCCGGGCGATTTCGCGCGTGGCGACCGGTGGTGGATTCATCGCTGCCCCTCCCTTCAGATCCGTGCCAAGTAAAGTAACGCCGCGCCCGTGCCCCCGAGGGCGCCCGCATAGACGATCGTCGCCACGGCGGTGTCGGCGCGCAAGCCGAGATCGTAGCAGGTGATGCGCAGGCGATGGGCGGCGCTCCAAAGCGACAGGAACACCACGCCCGCCACGACCGTCTTCGCGAGCCAGTGGCCGACGAACGCGTGCAACCGATCGTAAGCCAGCAGGTCCGGCGCGTGGCCGAGCGCCGCCAGGAGCGTCAGCAGGATCAGCACCGGGGTCAGAAACGCAGTGAGCGTCCCCCCCGCTGCGAACGGCCCCCACACGATCGGCTTGTTGGATCTGGCCATGCCTAGAACGCCCCCGCGAGATAAAGCACCGCGATCGTGAGACCTGCCCAGAGCGCGAAGTGCGCCCCGGAGATGACCCCCTCCGGCACGAACTCCTCGCCCAGCTGCACGGGCAGCGCCTTCGGCGTGAGGTTGAACCACGTGATGCTGTGGTACGCCGCAAAAGCGAGCGCCAGCACGTGGAAGACGATGCTCGCAGGGCTGCGCAGTACCTCCAGGAACGCGCCCCATGCGGCCGGCCCGTCGGCAAGCTGCTTCAGGCCCCACACCATCAGCAGGGTCCAGCCGCCGATGAACAGGCACGAGAACTCGCGCGCCATGTAGCGCACGTAGCGCGGATGCCGGAAGATCCAGCGCCACGTCATCTCGCGCACGTAGGGCTTGCGGCTCATTTCTTCAGCCACGGCATCAGGTGCTCTTTGTACCAGTCCACGGTGCTTTCGATCTTCTCCTGCTGCAGCGCCGCCGCGGGATCGACGTGCTCGGGGCACACCTCCGAGCAGGCGCCGGTGAACGAGCATTCCCAGACGCCCTCGTAGGCGGCGACCTCGTCCCGGCGCGCGTCGCGCCCGCCGTCGCGGGAGTCCTTGTTGTAGCGATGCGCGAGCGACAGCGCCGCGGGACCGATGAATTTGGGGATCAACCCGTACTCGGGACAGGCGGCGTAGCACAGCATGCAGTTGATGCACAGCGTGAACTGCTTGAAGCGCTTGAGCTCGGCCGGCGTCTGGCGATACTCCCCCGCCTCGAGGGTCTTGGGCTCCCCGGGCATCAGCCACGGCTTCACGCGCTTCAGCTTTTCCATGAAGTCGTCGATCACCGTCACCAGGTCACGCTCGATCGGGAAATGCGCGAGCGGCTCTACGCGGATCACCCCGCTGTATTCACGCAGGAATGCCTTGCACGCGAGCTTGGGCTCGCCGTTGATCATCATGCCGCAGCTGCCGCAGACCGCCATGTGGCAGGACCAGCGGTAGCTGAGCGTCGGGTCGACGCTTTCCTTGATGTGATTGAGCGCGTCCAGCACCACCCATTCTTCCGGGCAGTTGATCGAGTAGCGCTGGAACGCCGGCTCGCGGTCCGTCTCCGGGTTGTAGCGCAGCACTTCCAGCTCGACCGCGCGCTCGCTCACTCGTGGTCTCCGGAATAGTCGCGCACGCCGGGCTTGGAGCGGGTGATCACCACGTCGCAGTATTCCACGCGCGGCGCCTCTGCCGCCCGATAGTGCGCGAGCGAGTGGCGCAGAAATTTCTCGTCGTCGCGCGCGGTGAAATCGAGGCGCTGGTGCGCGCCGCGCGACTCCCTGCGCGCGAGGGCGCTCTGCGTCACCGCCTCGGCGCAATCGAGCATCGAGCCCAGTTCCAGCGCCTGCAGCAGATCCGTGTTGTAGACGTTGGTCTTGTCGTGCAACTCGATGCCACCGTAGCGGCGGCGCAAGTCGGCGAGCGTCGCGCAGGCCGCGGCGAGGCCTTCGCCGCTGCGGTAGATGCCGGCATGCTGCTCCATCGTGTGCATCATCTCCTTGCGCAATCCTGCGACCGTGTCGCGGCCGCCGGTCCGCTGCATGAGCTCGCGCAGGCGCGCCTGCGCTGCGGACGCGAGCGCGGCGAGCGCCGCCTCGCCCGCGGGACGCACGCCAGACTGCACGTGCTCGAGTGCGCTCAACGCCGCGCGCCGGCCGAACACCAGCAGCTCCGTGAGCGAGTTCGAGCCCAGCCGGTTGGCGCCGTTGATGCTGACGCAGGCGCACTCGCCTGCCGCGTAGAGCCCGGGCAGCGGGGTCGCGGCTTTGATATCGGTATGGATGCCGCCCATCATGTAATGCACCACGGGACGCACCGGCACGGCATCGGTCACCGGATCGACGCCCATGTAGCTGATGGACATGTCGCGCACCAGCGGCAGGCGCTCGTTGATCTTCTTCTCGCCCAGGTGCCGCATGTCGAGCAGCATCGCGTC
>JAOTWE010000012.1 GCA_029863065.1 Betaproteobacteria bacterium | reverse complement strand
CTGGCCAATGTGGTGCCGGCAATCGCCGCCACCGCGGGCCTATACCTGCTGGCGCGCTCCATTGCCGCCATCCAGCTGCTGGCGCGCGGCCCGCTGGCGGAGCAGACCTGGACGCAAAGCGTTGCCCGCGGCGCGGTCGACGCCGTGGCGCTGTTGCTCCCGCGGCTCGACGCGGCCACGCGCAGCGAGTGGCTGCTGTATGGCGCGCCGACGGCGGCCGAGTTCGGCATGGCGGTCGGCGCGCTGATCTTGTACACGGGTCTGCTGTGCGTGGCAGGCCTGTTCGATTTCCACCGGCGCAACCTGTGAGCGCGCACGAGCGTCCGCTGAGCGCGGTCCCCGGCTGGCTGTGGGCGGCGCTGGGCGCCAGCCTTGCCGCGCAAATCGCCGTGCAGGCCCTGCGTCTCACGCCGTCGGCCGCCGCCTCCGACCTGCCGCCGGCGCCAACCATCGCGGCGCTGCGCGCCGCAAGCCTCGGCGAACCGGCCGCGGGCGCCCGTCTCGCCATGCTCTACGTGCAAGCCTTCGACCTTGGCGCCGGCAATGTCCTGCCCTACCGGCGCCTCGACTACGGCCGGCTGCGGGCATGGCTGCGTGCCATCCTCGAGACCGACCCGCGGAGCGCGTATCCGCTGTTCGCCGCCGCGCGCATCTACGCCGAGGTCGACGATGGGGCGCGCTGCCGCACGATGCTCGACTTCATCCACCAGGCGTTCCTCGAGGATCCGGATCGGCGCTGGCAATGGCTCGCGCAGGCGGCACTGCTTGCCAAGCACCGCCTCAGGGATCTGCCGCTGGCGCGGCGCTACGCGGCCGACTTGGAGCGCCTGACCACCGATCCGGGCATCCCGCTTTGGGCCAAGCAAATGCAGATCTTCATTCTCGAAGACATGAACGAGCTCGAAGCGGCGAAAATCATGCTCGGGGGGCTGCTGGCCACCGGTCACTTGCAGGATCCCGGGGAGCGTCGCTTCCTCAAGGAACGCCTCGAAGCCCTGGAGCGCCGATTAGCGTCAGAACCTTGACTGAAGTGTCGGAATTCCGACGGTCTTTTGTGGATTTTGCCTCCTGGAGACCGAAAATGCGGAAATTTGCCCGGCATGGATTTTGCACGGATGTCTTATCGCCTAGTCTTGCATCAAAGGAGTAATTGGATGAAAACGAACCAGAAAGGCTTCACGCTCGTCGAGATCGCGATCGTGCTGGTAATCATCGGGTTGCTGCTCGGCGGCATCCTGAAGGGCCAGGAAATGATCACGCAGGCCAAGATCAAGAACATCATTTCGGATTTCTCCGGCATATCCGCGGCCTTCCACGGCTACCAGGACCGCTACCGCGCGATTCCGGGGGACGATCTGGGTGCGGCCGCGCGGTGGACCACGGCGCCAGCGGCGACGTCAGGTAACGGCAATGGCGTGGTCGCGGGCACCTACAACAATGCCGGTGCCACCTGCACGACGGCGTCGGAAAGCTGCCTCTGGTGGGATCACCTGCGACGCTCCGGATTCGTCGCCGGGTCGGGCGTACTTCAGCCGCTGAACGCGCTGTCCGGGATCATCGGCGCGCAAACCGGCGACGCTGCCGGCGGGGCGGCCCTGGGCGCCGACGCGAGCGGCACCGGTGGGTTCTTCGGGCTGATGATGTGCTCGGCCAACCTGCCGGACAAGGTCGCGATCGCCACCGATACGCAAATGGACGACGGCGGACGCCTCACGGGCTCCGTGCGTGGCCAGCTGCAGACGGCAAACAATCCGAACATCGTCGTGAATGCCCAGGCTGCAGCGGCGGGCGGCGCGGGCAGCTACGTGGAGAGCGGCACGAACGCCTACACAATCTGCCGGCTGCTGTAATCCAGGCGGGCATCGCGACTCAGAGGCCGGCGCTTCGCGCCGGCTTTTTTCACTAGCCCTGCAGCAGGCGCAGTTCGGCCGCCGCGAGCAGTTCGGGCGCCCCGAGCAGCACCACGACGTCGCCTTCGCGCAGCGCGCCCGCCTCCGCGGCAGCGAGCTTTTTCGCCTCTCCCGGCCTGCGTACGGCCCTCACCTGTACGCCTAGCGCCTCCAGGCCGAGGTCAGCGAGCGGCCGGGTGAGGGCCGCAGCGTGCGCGTGCAAGGTCACCGCATGCAGCCGCGGCTGAGCCGACTCGCCCGTCTCCGGTTCGTCGCTCGCGCCATGGTAGAGCCCGCGCAGCAGTCCGTACTGCTGGTCGCGCATCTGGCTCATGCGGCGCATCACGCGCGCGAGCGGCACGCCTACCCATACGAGCGCGTGCGACGCGAGCATGAGGCCGGATTCGAAGGCCTCGGGCACAACCTCGGAGGCACCTGCGGCCGTCAGTTTGCCGATGTCGGCTTCGTCGCGCGCGCGCACGATCACCGGCACGGCCGGGCTGAGCGCATGAATGTGCGCGAGCACGCGCGCCGCCGCCGCCACGTCGGCGAAGGTCACCACCACGGCAGCCGCGCGCGACACGCCCGCGGCGACCAGCGCCTCGCGCCGCGAGCAGTCCGCGTATACCACCGTGTCGCCGGCGAGTGCCGCCTCGCGCACGCGCTCCGGATCCAGGTCGAGCGCCACATAGCGCACGCCTTCGGCTTCCAGGAGCCGCGCCAGCCGCTGGCCGTTACGGCCGTAGCCGAGGATGATGACGTGGCGCTCGGTGCCGAGCGAGCGCACGGCGACGCGGTGCAGGTCGAGCGAGCGCGACATCCATTCCGAGGAGGCGAAGCGCAGCACGATGCGGTCGCTCGCCGCGATAAGGAAGGGCGTGGCGAGCATGGACAGAATCATGGCGGCGATGAGCGCCTGCAGCACCGGCTCGGGAACGAGTTGTACGGCGCGCGTCTGCGCCAGCAGCACGAAGCCAAACTCGCTGCCCTGCGCCAGCGCCAGCGCCGTGCGCAGCGCCGTCGCCGGCGCCGCGCCGAAGGCGCGCGCGAGGAGCCCGATCGCCACGCCTTTGACCGCTAGCAGCAGCGCGAGCGACAGCAGCACCAGCCAGCCGTGCGCCAGCACGAGGCCCAGGTCGAGCATCATGCCCACCGTGACGAAGAACAGCCCGAGCAGCACGTCGCGAAAGGCCTTAATGTCTTCCTCGACCTGGTAACGGTACTCGGTCTCCGAGATCAGCATCCCGGCGAGGAAGGCGCCGAGCGCGAGCGACAGCCCGGCGAGCCCGGTGACGAACGCGAGCAGCAGCGTGATGAGCAGCACGTTGAGCACGAACAGCTCGGTGGAGCGGCGCCGGGCAATGACGCCGAACCAGGCGCGCATGACACGCGGGCCGGCAACCAGCAGCACGACGAGCACCACCGCGGCCTTGGCGAGCGCCTCGGCGATGTCGCGGCCGATGCCCTCGGCGGGACCGCCCAGCGCCGGCACCAGGATGAGGAGCGGCACCACCGCCAGATCCTGGAACAGCAGCACGCCGATGACGTCGCGGCCGTGCGGCGTGTCGAGCTCCAGGCGCTCGGCGAGCAGCTTCGACACGATGGCGGTGGAGGACATGGCGAGCGCGCCGCCGAGGGCGATGCCGGCCTGCCAGCTGCCACCGACGGCAAGCGCCGCGCCCACGCACAGGGCGATGCTCGCCGCGACCTGGGAAAGTCCGAGTCCGAATACCGATCGGCCCATGGAGCGCAGCTTCGGCAGGCTGAATTCGAGGCCGATGGAAAACATGAGGAACACGACGCCGAACTCGGCCAAATGGCGCACCGCTTCGGTGTCGGCAACCAGCCCCGCCGCGTGCGGGCCGAGCACGACGCCGGCGCCCAGATAGCCGATGATCGGCGGCAGCCCCAGGCTGCGACAGGCCACCACCGCCAGGACGCCGCCCGCGAGCAGCACGAGGACCGGTAGCAGCGCCAGGCCGGTGGCGTCCATTGCCTATGAAAGGGTCGGTGAAGGGGAGAGTTATACTTCGCGGCTATGATAAGCGCAGTGCGCTCGGAGGGGCAGCGGGCGACGCGAACCGGCGACAGCGCGCTGGAGCTCGCGCGCCACGTGCTCGCCGTCGAAGCCGAGGCGGTGCGCGCGCTGATCGAGCGCGTGGATGGGCGTTTTCTCGCCGCGCTGCGCCTGATCCAGGATTGTCTCGACGGCCAGCGCGGCCGCGTGATCGTCAGCGGCATCGGCAAGTCCGGCCACATTGCGCGCAAGATTGCCTCCACCATGGCAAGCACCGGCACACCGGCTTACTTCGTGCACCCCGCGGAAGCGAGCCATGGCGATCTCGGCATGATCCGCGCCGAGGACGTGTTCATCGGCATCTCCAACTCGGGCGAAAGCGCGGAACTGATGCGCATCGTGCCGGCCATCAAGCGCGAGGGTGCCAAGCTGGTGGTGATCACCGGCAAGGCGGATTCGTCGCTCGCGCGCGAAGCCGACGTGCATCTCGACGCCGCGGTGGCGAAGGAGGCCTGCCCGCTCAACCTCTCGCCCACCGCCAGCACCACGGCCGCGCTCGCCCTGGGAGACGCGCTGGCCATCGCGCTGCTCGACGCGCGCGGCTTCTCGGCCGCGGATTTCGCGCGCTCGCACCCCGGGGGATCGTTGCACCGCGAAGCGCTCAAGCACGTCGCCGACGTCATGCATCGCGGCGCGGATCTGCCGATGGTGCGGGAGAACGCGACCCTCAAGCAGGCGCTCGACGAAATGACGCGCGGCGGCCTGGGCATGACGGCAGTGGTGGACGCGGCGCGGCGCGTGAAAGGCATCTTCACCGACGGCGACCTGCGCCGCGCGCTGAAGAAGGTCGCGAGCCTCAAGTCGGCGCGCATCGCGCGGGTCATGACCCCGAGCCCGCGCATCGTCGCCCCGGAAGCCCTCGCCACCGAGGCGGTGGCCCTGATGGACCGTCACCGCATCAGCCAGCTTCTGGTGGTCAATGCGGCGGGAGAACTGGTCGGCGCGCTCAATATGAACGACCTGCTGCGCGCGAAGGTGGTCTGAAGCGATGGCGCAGGTTTCCGTCGACGCGCTCGAGCGGGCGCGGCGCCTCCGCCTCATGGTGTTCGACGTGGACGGCGTTCTCACCGACGGCCGCCTGTGGTACGGGTCGCAGGGCGAGGAGCTGAAGGCGTTTCACGTGCGCGACGGCCAGGGTCTCAAGCTGCTCGCCGACTGCGGCATCGCCGCTGCGCTGCTCACCGGCCGCCGCTCGCGGGCGCTCGCGGTTCGCGCTGCCGAGCTCGGCCTGCGCCATGTGCTGCAGGGCGTGGAGGACAAGCGATCCGCGTTCGAGCGGCTGCTGGCGCAGCTCGGGCTCGAGCCGGCGGCCGCGGGCTACATGGGCGACGACCTGCCGGATCTGCCGGTGCTGGGGCACTGCGGCTTCGCTTGCGCGCCGCCGGGTGCGCACGAGCTGGCGCTGCGGCGTGCGCACTACGTGGCCGACGCGCCGGCCGGCGCCGGCGCCGCGCGCGAAGTGTGCGAATACGTGCTGGTGGCGCAGGGCAGGCTGGAAGACGCGCTCGCGAGGTACCTGGCGTGAAATTGTCGGCCACGCGCCTGTTCCCGCTCCTTCTGATGCTGGCGCTCGCCCTGCTCAGCTTCTGGCTGGAGCGCGCCGCACGCAAGGAGCCCGTGGCCGCCGCGCAGCCGCGCCACGACCCCGATTACAGCGTCGAGCAGTTCATCGTCACCGATTTCAGTCCCGCCGGCGCGCTCATCTCGACGCTGTCGGCGGCAAAGATGGTGCACTATCCGGACGACGACAGCACGGTGCTGCTGGCGCCGCGCCTCGTGCAATCGAAGCCCGAGCAGCCGCGGCTCCTGCTGAATGCCGACCGCGGCGCGCTGTCGCGCGACGCCGAGGAACTGTTCCTGAACGACAACGTCGTGCTGCTGCGCGAGCCCGGCGCCGATTCCGGTGAGAGCCGCATGCAGACCAGCTTCCTGCACGTGGTCCGCGCCCGCTCGCTGGTGCGCACCGATCGCGAGGTGACGATCACCGAGCGCGGACGCTCGCTCGTCGGGCTGGGCATGGAGTACGACAACGAGTCGCGCCAGCTGTCGCTGCATGCCCAGGTGCACGGCAGCTTCGAGGCGGAGAAGTGATGAGCCGGCGTGCTGCCATCACCTTCGCGGTAGCGATCGCTGCAATGTCTGCCTTTTCGGCTAGAGCCGAAAAGGCAGATCGGGAGAAACCCACGCAGGTCGAGGCGAATCGCATGACCTCCGACGAGGCGCGGCGCATCAGCATCTTCGAGGGCAGCGTGGTGCTCACCAAGGGCACGATGCAGCTGAAGGCCGAGCGCATCGTCGTGCGCCAGGACGCCGACGGTTTCCAGTACGCCACGGCCAGCGGCAACCCGGTGCGCTTCCGCCAGAAAAGCGACCCGCGCGACGGCGCCGAAGGCGTGTGGATCGAGGGCGAGGCCGAGCACGTCGAGATCGACGAGAAAAACGAGCGCGTCGAGCTGCGCGACAGCGCGCGCGTGACGCGCGACAAGGACGAGGTGCGCGGCAGCTACATCCTGTACGACCAGCGCTCGGAATTCTTCTCGATATCGAGTGGCAAGGACGAGCCCGGCTCGCGCGTGCGCGCCGTGATCCAGCCGAAGACGCCCGAGGCGGACGCGCCCGGGGCCAAGCCCGAGGCGAGAAAGCCCGGGGCGAAGAAGTGAGCCTGCTGCGCTGCGAGCGGCTGCGCAAGCGCTACAAGTCGCGCGCCGTGGTGCAGGACGTGTCGCTCGAAGTATCGAGCGGCGAGGTGGTCGGCCTGCTCGGCCCCAACGGCGCGGGCAAGACCACCTGCTTCTACATGATCGTCGGCCTGATCGCCGCGGATTCGGGGCGCATCCACCTCGAAGGGCGCGAGCTTACGCACCTGCCGATCCACGCGCGCGCCCGCCTCGGCATTTCCTACCTGCCGCAGGAAAATTCGGTGTTCCGCAAGCTCTCGGTGGAGGAGAACGTCCAGGCGGTGCTCGAGCTGCAGGGGCTGGCGCAGGAAGATATCGAGGCGCGGCTGCAGGAGCTGCTCAAGGACCTCAACATCGCGCACCTGCGCAAGCACGCCGCGCTGTCGCTCTCGGGAGGCGAGCGCCGGCGCCTGGAAATCGCGCGCGCGCTCGCCACGCGGCCGGCCTTCATCCTGCTCGACGAGCCGTTCGCGGGCGTCGATCCGATCGCGGTGCTCGACATCCAGCGCATCATCCGCTTCCTCAAGGAGCGCGCCATCGGCGTGCTCATCACCGACCACAACGTGCGCGAGACGCTGGGCATCTGCGACCGCGCCTACATCATCAACGAGGGCGCGGTGCTCGCCTCCGGGCACCCGGAGGAGATCGTCTATAATGACAACGTGCGCCGGGTATATCTCGGTGAGCACTTCCGTATGTAGCCCGCCGCACCCCGCAGTCTGCCTGCCTCCATGAAGCCCACCCTGCAGTTCCGGCTCTCGCAGCACCTGACGCTGACGCCGCAGCTGCAGCAGTCGATCCGCCTGTTGCAGCTCTCGACGGTCGAGCTGAACCAGGAAATCGAGCGCATGCTTGCGGAGAACCCGATCCTCGAGCGCGAGGACGTCGAAGGCGACGCGCAGGCGGCGTTGACGCCGCCGCGCGATGCGGCGCAGGGCGCCGCCGATGCCGCCACGCAGGCGGCGGAGGAGCAACCCGCCGAGCGGCGCGAGGACTGGCTGGCCGAGATCGCCGCGCCCGCGGCGCGCGGCGAAGACGACGAGGAAGGCGATCGTGCGTTTTCCGCAGTCGACACGCCGACGCTGCGCGACCACCTCAACCAGCAGCTCACGCTCACCGGCATCGGCGAGCGCGACCGCGCCCTGGTGGCGCTGCTGATCGACGTGCTCGACGACGACGGCTACCTGACGCAGCCGCTGGAGGAAATCGCCGCGCTGTTCTCCGCCGAGGCCCAGGTTGACCTCGAGGAGCTCGGCATCGCGCTGCGGCACCTGCAGAACTTCGAGCCCGCGGGCGTCGGCGCGCGCTCGCCCGCCGAATGTCTGCTGCTGCAGCTGCGCACGCTGGGCGCGCACCCGGCCTGCGTCCTCGCCACCGAGATCGCCGGCAAGCACCTCGAGGCGCTCGCCGCCCGTGATTACGCGCGCCTGAGAAGCCTCACCGGCGCGCAGGAAGAAGAGCTGCGCTCGGCGCAGAAGCTCATCCAGAGCCTCAACCCGCGCCCCGGGGCGGCATTCGCGCGCGTCGAGACGCGCTACATGATCCCGGACGTGATCGTGCGCAAGACGCGCAACGTATGGCGCGCCAGCCTCAACCCCGAGGCGATGCCGCGCCTGCGCATCAATCGCCTGTACGCCGACGTCGCCGGCAGCGCGCGCAACGGCAACAATGCGCTCGCCTCGCAGCTGCAGGAGGCGCGCTGGCTGATCAAGAACGTGCAGCAGCGCTTCGACACCATCCTGCGCGTGTCGCAGGCGATCGTCGACCGGCAGCGCCATTTCTTCGAGCACGGCGAGGTGGCGATGCGACCCATGGTGCTGCGCGAGATCGCCGAAACCCTTGGCCTGCACGAGAGCACCATCTCGCGTGTCACCACGCAGAAGTTCATGGCGTCGCCGCGCGGCACATTCGAGCTGAAGTACTTCTTCAGCAGCCAGCTGGCCACCGATGCCGGCGGCGCCACGTCTTCGACGGCGATCCGCGCGCTCATCAAGCAGCTGGTCGGGGCAGAGGACACGCGCGCGCCGCTGTCGGACGCGCGCATCGCCCAGATCCTCGGCGAGCAGGGCATCGTCGTGGCGCGCCGCACGATCGCCAAATACCGCGAATTATTGCAGATCCCGCCGGTCAACCAGCGTAAGAGCCTCTAGGAAAGAACCCATGAACCTCAGCCTGAGCGGCCACCACCTCGAGATCACGCCCGCGCTGCGCAGCTACGTGGAGGACAAGCTCGCGCGCGTCAAGCGCCATTTCGACCACGTCATCGACGCGCACGTGGTGCTGTCGGTGGACAAGCTCAGGCAGAAGGCCGAGGTCACCCTGCACGTGCGCGGCAAGGACATCCACTGCACATGCGAGGAGCAGGACCTGTACGCGGCCATCGACCTCGTCACCGACAAGCTCGACCGGCAAGTGCTCAAGTACAAGGCCAAGCGCAGCGGCAAGCCGCATGAAGCGCCCAAGCGCGCTGACAATGATTGACTGCGGCCCCGGGCGCCACGGCCAGCGTTACCTTGGGCTATAATCCGCGCCCTCTGCTGCGCTGCCGCGCCAGCGCCGAATCATGAGTCTCGTCGCAAAACTGCTTCCTCCCGCCAACGTCCTCCTCGACCTCCAGGTCTCGAGCAAGAAGCGCCTGTTCGAGCAGGTGGGACTGATGTTCGAGAATCACAATGGCATCGGCCGCAGCCTGGTTTTCGACAGTCTGTTCGCGCGCGAGCGCCTGGGCTCCACCGGCCTGGGCCAGGGCGTGGCCATTCCCCATGGCCGCATCAAGGGGCTGAAGGACGCGCTCGGCGCTTTCGTGCGGCTTGCCCAGCCGGTGCCCTTCGACGCGCCCGATGCCAAGCCGGTGACTCTGCTGTTCGTGCTGCTGGTGCCCGAGCAGGCCACCGAGAAGCACCTGCAGATCCTGTCGGAGCTCGCCCAGATGTTCAGCGACCGGGCGCTGCGCGACGCCATGACCGGCGCCGCCGACGCCGCCGCCCTGCACCAGCTGATCGCCACATGGCAGCCCGATGCAGCAGGTCAACGTCAAGCGGTTGCATGAGGACAACCGCGAGGCGCTCGCCCTGGCGTGGATCGCCGGGCGCGGCGCCGACACGTTCGTGCGCCGCGAGCCGGCCGCTTCGGCCGCGCTGGTCGGCCACCTCAACCTCACCCACCCTAACCGCATCCAGGTCGTCGGCGCCGACGAGGCCGCCGCGCTCGAGGGCTACTCCGAGCAGCTGTTCGCCGCTGCGCCGGCGGCGCTGATCCTCGCCGACGGCCTCGCCGTGCCGCAGGCGCTGCGCGAACGCGCGGAGCGCGGCGCAACGCCGCTGTTCACCACGCCGCTGCCGGCGACGCGCGTCATCGAGAGGCTCGCGCGCTACCTGGCGAAGACGCTCGCCGAGCGCACCGAGCGCCATGGCGTGTTCATGGACGTGCTCGGCATGGGCGTGCTGATCACCGGCGATTCGGGCGTCGGCAAGAGCGAGCTCGGACTGGAGCTGATCAGCCGCGGCCACGGCCTGGTGGCTGACGACATGGTGGAAATCTCGCGCCTCGCGGCCGACACGCTCGAGGGACGCTGCCCGCCGGTGCTCAAGGATTTCATCGAGGTGCGCGGACTCGGGCTGCTCGATGTGCGCACCATCTTCGGCGAGACCGCGGTACGGCCCAAGATGAAGCTCAAGCTCATCGCCCACCTGGACAGGCCCGCCGGCACCGGCCGCGGCGACGTTGCCGAGCGCCTGCCGCTCGCCGAGCAGTCCGAGGACATCCTCGGCGTCACGGTGAGGAAGGTCGTGATCCCGGTGGCCGCTGGGCGCAACCTCGCCGTGCTGCTCGAGGCCGCGGTTCGCAACTACATCCTGCAGTTGCGCGGCATCCACTCGGGCGCCGAGTTCGTGGCGCGCCAGAAGCGCGCCATGGACGGCGACTGAGCGGCGCCGCGTGCAGATCGTCCTCGTCAGCGGGCTTTCGGGCGCCGGCAAGAGCATCGCGCTCGACGTGCTCGAGGATGCCGGGTTCTACTGCGTCGACAACCTGCCGGCGACGCTGCTGATGGACGTGGTCGGCTTCCTCGCCGAGGCCGGGCACGAGCGCGTCGCGCTTTCCGTGGATGCGCGCAGCGCGGCCCTCGCTGCACTGCCAAAGAGCGTGGCGCGCCTGAAGGTCGACGGCGCCGACTGCCGCGTGCTCTTCCTGGAGGCTGCTACGCCCACGCTGGTGCGCCGCTTTTCGGAAACGCGCCGCCGCCACCCGCTGACGGTGGAGGGGCTGACGATTGCCGAGGCGATCGAGCGCGAGCGCGCGCTACTGGGCGAAATCGCCGAACTCGGCCACCGCATCGACACGAGCGAGCTGCAGCCCAAGGCGCTGCGCAACTGGATCCGCGACCTGCTGGGATTGGGCGCGGTCAGGCTGGCACTGCTTTTCGAGTCCTTCGCCTACCGCGATGGCATTCCGCTGGATGCGGACTGGGTGATCGACTCGAGGATGCTGCCCAACCCGCACTACGATCCGGCGTTGCGGGCACTCACCGGCCGCGACACCGCAGTGATTGCCTACCTCGACGGCCAGGAGGCGGTGCAGCGCTTTCTCGAGGACGTGTGCGCTTTCTTCGCACGCTGGCTCCCCGAGGTGCTGAAGGAGAACCGCAGCTACGTCAGTGTGGCCATCGGCTGCACCGGCGGCAGACACCGCTCGGTGTACCTGGCGGAAAAACTCGCCGCCGCGTTCGCCGACGAGTGGCGCGTGCTGGTGCGCCACCGTGGACTGGCCAGAGAGTGAGTGCCACCGAGCAAGCCGACCTGCCGCTCTTCCCGCTTCGGACCGTGCTCTTTCCGTGCGGGCGACTTCCCCTGCGAATCTTCGAGCAGCGCTACATGGACATGGCCAAGGTCTGTCTGCGCGACGGTTCACCCTTCGGCGTCTGCCTGATCCGCGAAGGTGGCGAGGTCGGCTCGCCGGCACTGCTCGAGGACGTCGGCTGCCTGGCACGCATCGTCGAATGGGACATGCCGCAGCTCGGCGTGCTGCAGGTGCTGGCGCGCGGCGAACGGCGCTTTCGCATCCGCGGGCAGCGCGCGCAGGCCGACGGCCTGCTGCGCGCGCGCGTCGAGCTGCTCGCCGAGGAAACCGACGTGCCGCTCGAAGCCGATACCGACCTTTGCGCCCGCGTGCTCCGGAAGGCGATCGAATCAGGCGGCGAGGAACTGGTCCAGCCGCCGCTGAATTACGCGTCCGCGGCGTGGGTGAGCGCGCGCCTGGCGGAGCTTCTGCCGCTCTCGCTCGCCGCCAAGCAGCGGCTGCTGGAAATGGACGAGGCGCGCGATCGCATCGAGATCCTGCGCCGCCTAATCAGTTCCACCGGCCAGTAGCGAACGCAGCAAGGTGCGCACCGGCGCCGGCACGGCGGCCGCCGCCGCGTCGGCGAAGCCGAGGCACAGGCGACCGGGCGCCTCGGCGCGCGGCCCGGCGTCGCGCAGCGCGCAAAGCAGCGGCTGCGCGCGCAGGCGAAAGTGGGTAAAGCCGTGCTCGAGCGGGGCAAGCTTGCGCGGCTGCGGTGCGTCGAAAAGCCGCGTCTCGGGAAACGCCCACAATCCGCCCCAAAGGCCTGCCCCCGGCCGGCGTTCGAGCAGCACTTCGCCTGCGCGCACGTAGACGAACCAGGTTGCGCGCTTGAGCGGCAGCGGCTTTCGTGGCCGCGGCGCCGGCAGGTCCGCGATGCGCCCGTCGCGCCGCGCCACGCAGGCCTTCGCGACCGGGCAGCGCTCGCAGGCCGGACGCGAGCGGGTGCATACCATCGCCCCGAGGTCCATCAAGGCCTGTGTGTACGCGCGCACGCCGCGTCGCGGCAGGAGTCTTTCGGCCAGACCCCACTGTGCCTTCCCGCCCTGCACGCCGAAGCGCCGCGCCAATACGCGCTTCACGTTGCCGTCGAGGATGGCCGCCCGCTGCCCGAAGGCGAACACGGCGATCGCCGCCGCCGTCGAGCGCCCGACCCCGGGCAATTCCTCGAGGCCCGCGGCCGAGCGCGGAAAACCGCCCCGCACCGACACCGCGCGCGCCGCTGCGTGCAGATTGCGGCCACGCGCGTAGTAACCCAGGCCGCTCCAGAGCCGCAGCACCTCGTCCTC
The DNA here is from genome assembly GCA_029863065.1 of Betaproteobacteria bacterium. Taxonomy (GTDB): domain Bacteria; phylum Pseudomonadota; class Gammaproteobacteria; order Burkholderiales; family SG8-39; genus JAABQT01. Next base: position 11,202 of record JAOTWE010000012.1, on the reverse strand, counting down.
GGTCGCGCCGGCCAGGGCCGGCAGGTCCGGAAAGCGCGCCAGGAAGCGCCCGTAGTAGGGAATGACGGTCTCCACCTGGGTCTGCTGCAGCATGACCTCGGCGAGCCAGATGCGGTAGGGGTCGCGCGTACCCTGCCAGGGCAGGCCGTGGCGGCCATGGCGGCGCTGCCAGTCGACGAGCGAAGCAGCGAAAGCAGGCATGGCCCATTGTATGATCCCGCTCGAGACGAGGAGCCCATGAAGAACGACGCCCTGGAGATGCTCCGGCTTTTCCATGCCGAGCTCATCCACATCCGCCGCGACATCCACGCCAATCCCGAGCTTGGCTTCGAGGAAACGCGCACTTCGCAACTGGTCGCCGACAAGCTCGGCGAATGGGGCATCGAAGTGCACCGCGGCCTCGCCAGGACCGGAGTGATCGGCGTCATCAAGGGCCGCAAGGACTCCGGCGGCCGCGCCATCGGCCTGCGCGCCGACATGGACTGCCTTTCGATGCACGAAACGGGCGACGCGCCGCACCGCTCGAAGGTCGCCGGCCGCATGCACGCCTGCGGCCATGATGGCCACACCACCATGCTGCTCGGCGCCGCGCGCTATCTCGCGCAGACGCGCAACTTCGACGGCACCGTCAACCTCATCTTCCAGCCTGCCGAAGAAGGCGGCGGTGGCGGCCGCGTGATGGTGGAAGAGGGCTTGTTCAAGCGCTTTCCCGTGGACGCGGTGTACGCGCTGCACAACTGGCCCGGGCTGCCGGTGGGCAAGATGGCGGTGCGCCCGGGCGCGATGATGGCCGCGACCGACGAGATCAGGCTCAAGGTGCGCGGGCGCGGCGGCCATGCCGCGCTGCCGCACCTGGCCATGGATCCCGTGGTCGCCACCGCGCACATCATCACCGCCTTGCAGACCATCGCCAGCCGCAACGCCAATCCGGTCGACGCCATCGTGGTATCGCTGTGTTCCATGCAGACCAGCCAGGTGGGTGCCTTCAACGTCATCCCGGGGCATGTCGAGCTGATCGGCACCGTGCGCACCTTCAGTCCGGAGATGCGCGAGCTGGCCGAAAAGCGCATCAAGGAAATCGCCACGTCGGTCGCCCAGGCGCTGGGCGCAAGCGCCGAGGTGGAATACCGGCGCGGCTACCCGGCCACCGTCAATACGGAAAAGGAAGCCTTGTTCGCCGCGCGGGTCGGCGAGAAGGTGTTCGGCAAGGACAACGTGGTCACTGACGGCGAGCCCACCATGGGCGGGGAGGACTTCTCCTACCTGCTGCAGGCCAAGCCCGGCGCCTACGTGCTCCTCGGCCAGGGCGGCGCCCAGGGCGGCTGCTACCTGCACAATCCGGCCTACGATTTCAACGACGACGTGATTCCGCTCGGCGCCGGCTACCTGGCCGCGCTGGTCGAGGAGGCTCTGCCGCTCGGGTAGGTCGGCCTCAGCGCTTGAACAGGTCGCGCAGCTTTTCCTCGATCTTCGCCTTCGCTTTTTCCTTGACCTTCGCCTTGGCGGCGTCGCCGGCGAGCGACCGGTAGTCGATCTCGTACTTCGGCGCATCGAACGGCCCCGTCAGCTTCACGGGGATGGTGAGGCCGGAGAGGTGCTCGAGGTCGGCGCCGCCCTGGCCCGTCGATGTCTTCACCACGGCGGCTTTCGCGAGATAGTTCAGCTGCGAATTGCCGATGTCGATGTCGCCGGCGCCGCCGACGCGCACCAGCGGCGCGCGCACGTCCAGGTCGTCGTTGCGCGCCACGCCGTTCCTGATGACGAAGCTTGCGCTCATCGCTGAAAAGTCGGTGCGCTGGCCCTGGTCGGCGGGCTGCTGCTGCGCCGACTTCGAGCCGAACGCCGCCCGCGTCTTCCTCAGCGCCTCAGTGAGATTCACGCCCTTGACTGCGCCGTCCTTCAACTCGATGCGCGCCGTGCCGTCGAGCGACTTCTTCAGGGCGCTCACCGTAGGCCCCGCGGCCGTGACGTCGAGCGTCACGTTGCCACGGCCTTCGAGCGCATCGCGCCCCATCAGATCCTTCACCAGTGGGCCCATGGCGACCCCGCTCAGGGTTTCCTTCAGTGCGACGCGGTTGCCTCTTGCGGCGAGCGTCAGGGCGCCCTGCAGCGTGCCTTCGTAGAGCTTCGCGGAATGCGGCGCAAGCTCGGCGCGGCCATTTGCGGCGCGTAGCTGCGCTTTCAGCTCCTGCAGCTTGAGGCCCATCAGCCGCAGCGAGCCCACGGCGAGCTTGCCGTCGGCGCGCAGCCCCTCGAGGGGGGAAAGGTCCACCGGCACGTCCACCGCCACCTTGGGCCCCGCCGAGGGCGCGGGCTTCGCATCCGGCTGCGCCACGAGGTAGCGGTCGAGATCCACCTTGTCGATGTCCACGTCGAAGCGGTACTGCGGGGCGGCAAACTTCGCCATGCCGACCTTCGCCTTGATGGTCGTGTCGTCGAATTTCGCGACCAGGTCGGCATCGATCGTTTCCTTGGCCACCTGGGCGCGCGCGTCGCCGGTGACGGCGAGCGCGATACGGCTGAAGTCCGCGGCCGCGCCATCCACCTTGAGCTGCATCCCGGTGAGGCCGTATTCCTCGCGCGCGAGGCTGAGGAGGTAGGTGCCCTCCAGGGCGACCTTGAGGTCCACCAGCGGCTCTTTGCCCCTGAGGTAGGCCGACAGCTCGAGCTTTCCTGGCACGCCCTCGGCGATGCGCCCGGTGCGCAGCTCGAGGTCTTGCACATCCAGCTTCTGGCCGCTGCCTTCGTCCAGGTAGGCGAACGCGGCGTCCGCCAGTCGGATGCCGGCGATGTCGAACTTCACCTTGCCGCCGCCCGCCGCGCCGCGTGAAGCGCCGCCCGGCGCCGGCTTGACGCCGCCGCCCGCGGCGCCGAGCAGATCGTCGAAATCGAACTTGCCGCCCTTGGCGCGGATCACGCTTGCCTTCAGGCCCGTGATGCTGATCTGGTCCACCTGCACCTCGCCGCGCAGCAGCGGCAGCACCGCGACGGCGACGTGCGCCGAGTCGATGGCGGCGAAATCGTGGGCACTCGCCCGGCGCGACAGCGTCACCTTGCCCACTTTCGCGCCGATCGCGGGCCAGAACGCGAGCCCGAGATCGCCGTGGAACTTGAGCGTCCGCCCGGTGCGTTCCTTGACCAGCGCCTCGATCTCGCCCTTGTACTTGTTGGGGTCGAAGGTCGCGACGATGATGGCCACGGCGACGAGCGCCAGCGCGATAAGGCCGAGCAGCGTGTAGAGCGCGTATTTCATCCATTTCATGCGGGTTTCCTCCCGGCAATGCCGAAGGGCACGTGCCCCGTGGCCACGTGCTTGCCAGCCGACTCGACATGGCCGCGCTGGTCGTCGAAGTAGAAATCGGGCTCGAAGGCTTTCAGGAACTCGCCCTTGTCGAGTCCGCCGAGGAACAGCGCTTCGTCCACCGCGATCTTCCAGTGCATCAGCGTCTTTACCGCGCGCTCGTGCGCCGGGGCGCTGCGCGCGGTCACCAGCGCCGTGCGCAGCCGCATGGCGGTGCCCGCGGTCTGCAGGCGGTGCAGCGCTTCCAGCAGCGGCTTGAACGGCCCGGGCGGCAGCGGCGTGTCGACGCGCGCGGTCTCGTGGCGCGTGAAGGCGTCCAGGCCGTCGGCCTGGTAGACGCGCTCGGCCTCATCGGAAAAGAGCACGGCGTCGCCGTCGAAGGCGATCCGCACTTCCGCGGCGTGCCGGCTGGCCGCGTGTGCCGACTCGGGCACGACGCGCGCGGCGGGGATCCTCGCATCGAGCGCGCTCATCACGTCGCGCTCGTTGGCGGAGAGAAACAGATTGGCGCGCAGCGCATCGAGATAGCGGTAGGGGTCGCGCCCGCGCGTGAAAACGCCGCGCTCGACGCGCAGCCCGGCGCGCTGCGCCGAGCGGAACACGCGCAGGCCGCTCACCGGGTCGTTCTTGGAGAGGATCACCACCTCCACGCGCTGCGCGTCGGGCGTGTTGAAAGCGAGGAGCTTTTTGACCAATGGGAAGGCGACACCCGGCTTCGCCGGCACGTCGAGGCGCCCGAGCTGCAGCGCCACGTAGGCAGCCTCGCCATCGCGGTCGAAGACGCGGTTCTCGTCCTCGAAGTCGAACAGCGCCCGCGAGGAGATCGCCACCACGAGCTTGCCGTCAAAGGATGCGGGCATGGGTTATGGCGCCACCAATGCCGATGGCGGCGCTCGTCTACTCATCACCCCTTGTCACTCTTCGCCGATCGCCTGCCTTTCCCGAAGAGCGGCGCGAGCGACGACGACCCGGTGAATAGAGCGAAGACGAGCCAGGCGGCGCTCAGCACGATCGCCAAGATGAATATCCAGTTGTAGACCTGCAGCCAGGTCTTGTTCATCAAGGGACCGAGAATCAGGAGCGCGATGGCATGCGCGCTGCCGACGACGATAAGGGTGGCGACCGGCAGCAGGACGCTCTTGAGCAGGGCCCATGCGGTGTTCTTGCCCTCGATCAGCAGGGCAGCACGCTGGGCGAGAAGCCAGAATACGAGCAACGCGCCGCCGAAACCGAGGAACTGCACGAGTCGCGCGGCATTGAAGCCCGACTTGCCGATTCTCGTGGTCTTGAAAAGGTCCATCTCGCCCAGCGCCGCGGCGAGCACCAGGGCGAGGACAATGACCACGGCATACCGAATGGCCCAAATCCAGCGATCGCTCATAAGCGTGACCTCCAAGTGGAGCGGGTGAAGGGAATCGAACCCTCGTATGCAGCTTGGGAAGCTGCCGTTCTGCCATTGAACTACACCCGCAGAATTGCGGCCAAGTGTATCATTTGCCCTATGATTCAAGTCACTGTGAACGGCGCGGCGCGGCGCTTCGAGCAGCCCCTGGCGGTCGCCGAACTGATCGCGCAGCTCGCGCTTGCCGGCAAAAAGATCGCCGTCGAGAAGAACGGCGAAATCGTGCCGAAGAGCGCGCACGGCTCGACGCTGGTGGCCGACGGCGACCGGCTGGAGATCGTGGTCGCGGTGGGGGGCGGATGAGCGACAACCTGGTCGTCGCCGGAAAGTCGTACTCGTCCCGCCTGCTCATCGGCACCGGCAAGTACAAGGACTTCGCGCAAACTCGCGCCGCGGTCGAGGCCTCGGGCGCGGAGATTGTCACCGTGGCGATCCGGCGCACCAACATCGGCCAGAACCCGAACGAGCCGAGCCTGCTCGAGGCGCTGCCGCCGACGCAGTTCACCTATCTCCCGAACACCGCCGGCTGCTACAACGCCGAGGACGCGGTGCGCACGCTGCGCCTGGCGCGCGAGCTCCTCGACGGCCACGACCTCGTCAAACTCGAGGTGCTGGGCGACCCGCACACGCTCTACCCCAACATGCCGGAGACGCTGAAGGCGACGCGCGAGCTCGTGCAGGACGGCTTCAAGGTCATGGTGTACTGCTCCGACGATCCCATTCAGGCGAAGATGCTGCAGGACGCGGGCTGCGTGGCGATCATGCCGCTCGCGTCCCTCATCGGCTCGGGCATGGGCATTCTCAACCCGTGGAGCGTGCAGCTGGTCCTCGACGCGGTGGAGCTTCCAGTGATCGTGGATGCGGGCGTGGGCACGGCTTCGGACGCCGCCATTGCCATGGAACTGGGCTGCGACGGCGTGCTCATGAATACCGCGGTCGCCGCGGCCAGGGACCCGGTGATGATGGCGCGCGCCATGAATAAGGCCGTCGAAGCCGGGCGCGAAGCGTTCCTTGCCGGCCGCATGCCGAAGAAGCTCTACACGGCGGCGCCCTCCTCTCCCACTGAAGGGACGATCTCGCCTTCCCGCAGCAAGGCGGCTTGAAGCGCGGCATCCGCAGCTACGTCCTGCGCCAGGGCAGAACGACCCCCGCGCAGCAGCGGGCGCTCGATCAGCTGTCCGCTTCTTACGGCATCGCTTACCGGCAGGAAATACTGCGACCCGAGGAGATTTTCGGCCGCCAGGCGCCCTTGGTGCTCGAGATCGGCTCCGGCATGGGCGACACCACCGCGCGCATCGCCGCGGACCAGCCCGGCACGGATTTCATCGCCATCGAGGTGCACGGCCCGGGCGTGGGCAGCTTGTTGCAGCGGATCCGCAAGGACGAGCTGAAGAACCTCCGCATCATTCGCCATGACGCGGCCGAGGTACTCGAGCACATGATCGCCGACGGCGCGCTCGCCGGGCTGCATCTGTTCTTCCCCGACCCCTGGCCGAAAAAGCGCCACCACAAGCGCCGCCTGGTGCAGCCGGAGTTCGCGGCGCTCGCCGCGCGCAAGCTCGCGCCGGGCGGCTACCTGCATGCCGCGACCGACTGGCCGGAATACGCTGTGCAGATGGCGGAAGTGTTCAATGCGGAACCGCTGATTGCGCGTGCCGCCGAAGCGAAGGCTCGGCCCATCACCAAGTTCGAGCAGCGCGGGGTGAATCTCGGCCACGAGGTCCGTGACCTCGTCTACCGCAGGCGATAACTAGCCCTTGAGCTGATCCAGCTTGCGCCGGTCGCGCTTGGTCGGCCGGCCCTTGAGGGTGGCGGCCGGCTCGGCGCCAAAGCGGCGCAGGTCGGCGCGCCGCTCGCGCTCGGTGCGGCTCGCCTCGGACTCGGCATAGAGCTTGCGCGCCTGCGCCGCCGACCCGCGCTTGTCGGCAAGCGCCGCGACCTGGATGTGCCAGACAGATTCCGATATCCGGATCTCGAGCAGGTCGCCTACCTTCAGCGGGTGCGCGGGCTTGGTTCTTTCCGCGTGCAACTTGACCCTGCCCGAGGCGATCGCCTGCTGCGCCAGGCCGCGCGTCTTGAACCAGCGCGCCGCCCACAGCCACTTGTCCAGGCGCATCAGGCCGTCACTCCAGGAACAACTGTAGCAGTTCGTTGAGGAAAAGCCGCCCGCGCCGCGTCGGGCGGATGCGGCGCGGGTCGCTCTCCAGCAGGCCCTTCTCTTCGGCGACGGCGAGCTTGCGCGCCACTGAGGCGCGCGGCAGGCCGGTGCGCTCCTCGAAGTACCCCGCAGGCACCCCCTGCACGAGGCGCAACGCGTTCAGCATGAACTCGAACGGCAGCTCGCGCGGCGGCACGGGCTTTTCCTGCAATGTTCCGGCCTGCGCCATGTATTCGCGCGGCTGCTTGGCGCGCTCGTGGCGCGTGACGTGGTCGGCGAAGGAGAGCTTGCCGTGCGCGCCGGCGCCCAGTCCCAGGTAGTCGCCGAACTCCCAGTAGTTGAGGTTGTGCCGGCAGCGCCTGCCGGGCCGCGCAAAGGCGGACGTTTCGTAATGTTCGAAGCCCGCCTCGGCGGCCAGCGCCTCCACCGCCAGCTGCATGTCCGCACAGACGTCGTGCGCAGGCAAATGCGGCGGCTTGCTGTAGAAGACCGTGTTCGGCTCGAGCGTCAGCTGATAGGCCGATAGGTGCGTGGTGCCGAAAGCAAGCGCGGCGCGCAGGTCGGCGTGCGCCTCGGCGAGCGTCTGCTCGGGCAGCCCGTACATGATGTCCAGGTTGATGTTGTCGAACACCGCCTGTGCCATCTCGATGGCGCGGCGCGCCTCGCCGGCGGTGTGGATGCGCCCGAGCGCCTTGAGCCTCGCGTCGTCGAAGCTCTGGACGCCGAGCGAGATGCGGTTGACGCCCGCGGCGCGGTAGCCGCGAAAGCGACCCGCCTCCGCAGTCCCCGGGTTCGCCTCCAGTGTGATCTCGGCCTCCGGCTCGAGCGGGACGCGCGCGCGCACCGCGGCGAGCAAGGCGTCGATGGACTCGGGCGCGAAGAGGCTGGGCGTGCCGCCGCCGATAAACACGCTCACCACACGCCGTCCCCACACCGACGGCAGCAGGCCCTCGAGGTCGGCAACCAGCGCCTCGACGTACTCGCGCTCGGGCAGCGCATCGGTCTTTTCGTGCGAGTTGAAATCGCAGTACGGGCACTTGCGCACGCACCACGGCAGGTGCGCGTAGAGCGCGAGCGGCGGCAGCGCCGCGAAGCGCACGCTACCCGGAAGCTGGATCTGAGCCTGCGGCACGGAGCATTTTACAGTCCGTCGACAATCGACTATGTTAAGTAGATCTTCAAGGCCGGCGGCGAAGGAAAAAGCGCAGCGTGGCGCTGGAAGTGCTTCTGTGGTGTGCCGCCGCGCTGCTGGGTACGGGCGTGGCGTCGGTTGCGGCGGCCCGCCATCGCGCGGCGAGCGCTTCGGTCTACGGCGTCGCGCTCAGCGCCACGACGATCGCGATGGTCGTCGCCGGGTGGTCGCTTCTCGCGCAGCACCCGCCAGCGGGCGCACAGTTGCCCCTCGGCCTGCCCTGGCTGGGCGCGCATTTCCGGCTCGATGCGCTGACGGCGTTCTTCCTGCTGGTGGTCAATCTGGGCGGCGCGGCAGCGAGCCTGTTCGCGCTCGGCTACGGCAGGCATGAGGACTCACCGGCGCGGGTGCTGCCCTTCTATCCGGCGTTCCTCGCCGGGATGAACCTGGTCGTGCTCGCTGACGACGCCTTCACGTTTCTGTTCTCCTGGGAATTCATGTCGCTGACCTCCTGGGCGCTGGTGATGGCGCACCATCGGCGCAGCGGCAACGCAGCCGCAGGCTACATCTACCTGCTGATGGCGAGCCTGGGAACGCTCGCCTTGCTGCTCGGATTCGGCCTGCTCGCAGGCCCGGGCGGCGGTTACGCGTTCGATGCCATGCGCGAGGCAGCGCCAGCGCCCAGAGTGGCCGGCGTGGTGCTCGCGCTGGCGCTGATCGGCACCGGCTCCAAGGCCGGCCTCGTGCCCCTTCACGTTTGGCTGCCGCTTGCCCACCCGGCTGCGCCGAGCCATGTCTCCGCGCTGATGAGCGGAGTCATGACCAAGGTGGCCGTGTACGGCTTCGTGCGCATCGTGTTCGACCTGCTCGGCCCGCCGGCCTGGTGGTGGGGCGCGCTGGTTCCGCTGCTGGGGGGCGTGACCGCGGTGCTGGGCGTGCTCTACGCGCTCATGCAGCACGATCTGAAGCGCCTGCTCGCCTATCACACGGTCGAGAACATCGGCATCATCTTCATCGGCCTGGGCCTGGCGCTTGCGTTCCAGGCGAACGGCATGCAGGCCGCCGCCGCGCTGGCGCTGACCGCGGCGCTGTTCCACGTCTTCAACCACTCGCTGTTCAAGAGCCTGCTGTTCTTCGGCGCGGGCGCGGTGCTCACCGCGACCGGCGAGCGCGACATGGAGCGGCTCGGCGGGCTGATCCACCGCATGCCGCTCACGGCGTTCGCGTTCCTCGTCGGCTCAGCGGCGATCTCGGCGCTGCCGCCGTTCAACGGCTTCGTATCGGAGTGGCTCACCTTCCAGGCGATCCTCCTCAGTCCGGCGCTGCCGCAGTGGCTGCTGAAGTTCCTGGTGCCGGCGATCGGGGCCCTGCTCGCGCTGTCGGCCGCGCTCGCCGCCGCCTGCTTCGTCAAGGCGTTCGGCGTGACTTTCCTTGGGCGGCCGCGCACGCCGGTGGCGCGCGATGCTGCCGAGACCGACCGCTGGTCGCTCGCGGCCATGTTCGCCTTCGCCGCGCTGTGCCTGCTCGCCGGCATCATTCCCGGCCAGTTCCTCGATAGGCTGGCGCCGGTGACGCAGGCGCTGGTCGGTGCGCACCTGCCGCTGCAGGAGGAGCGCTCCTGGCTGACGATCGTGCCGATCGCCGAGAGCCGCAGCTCCTACAGCGGCCTGATGCTGTTCACCTTCATCGCGCTGGCGGCCTGGATCGCCACCTGGGTGATCCATCGCTATGCGTCCGCCGCGACGCGCCGCTCCGCGCCCTGGGATTGCGGCTTTCCTGATGCGAGCCCGCTCACGCAGTACACCGCGGGCAGCTTCAGCCAGCCGATCCGCAGGGTGTTCGGCAGCGTGGTGTTCCGCGCGCACGAGGAGGTCGACATGCCGCCGCCGGGAGATGCGCGCCCCGCGCGCTTCGCCGTGCACCTGCGCGACGTGCCGTGGGACCTGTTCTACGTCCCGGCTGCGAATGCCGTGGCCTTCGCAGCCGACCACCTCAACAAGGTGCAGTTCATGAGCATCCGCACCTACCTGACCCTGGTGTTCGGCGCGCTGGTGGTGCTGCTCGCGGTGCTCGCGGCATGGCAATAGCGCTCGACGCCGTCGTCCAGCTGGTCCAGCTGGCGCTGGTGCTGGCGCTCGCGCCGCTGCTCACGGGATTCGTGCGCAGGCTGAAGGCGCACCTGCTGCGCCGGCAGGGGCCGCCGCTGCTCCAGCCCTATCGCGATCTGCTGCGCCTGCTGCGCAAGGAAGTCGTGTTGGCGCATTCCGCGTCCTGGCTGTTTCGCGTCACCCCCTACCTGGTGTTCGCCACTACGTGGGTGGCGGCGGCGCTGGTGCCGACCTTCGCCGTCGGCCTGGTGTTCAGCAACGCCGCCGACATGATCGCCATCGTCGCGCTGCTCGGCAGCGCACGCTTCCTGGTAGCGCTCGCCGGACTGGACGTCGGCACGAGCTTCGGCGGCATTGGCTCGAGCCGCGAGATGATGATCGCCTCGCTTGCCGAGCCGGCGATGCTGATGGTGGTGTTCACGCTGTCGCTCCTGGCCGGCTCGACGCAGCTGTCGTCGATTGCGGCATTCATGCAGAGCGCGGGCGTCGGGCTGCGCGTGTCGCTCGCCCTCGCGCTGGTCGGGCTCATCATGGTGGCGATCGCCGAGAACGCGCGCATCCCGGTCGACAATCCGGCGACGCATCTGGAGCTGACGATGGTGCACGAGGCGATGATCCTCGAGTATTCGGGCCGCCACCTCGCCGTGATCGAGGCCGCCTCGTATCTGAAGCTCCTGCTGTACGTTTCGGTCATCGTGTGCGTGTTCTTCCCCTGGGGCATCGCGGTGTCGGGGCAGGGGCTCGCCGCCTATCTCGCCGGCATCGCGGTCTACGTGCTGAAGCTTGCCGCCGGCGGATTCCTGCTGGCGGTGTTCGAGACCGCCATCGCCAAGATGCGGGTGTTTCGCGTACCCGACTTCCTGGGCGCGGCACTGATGCTCGGCTTCCTGGCGACATTGCTCCTGTTCGTATCGCGGGCGACGTGATGGACCAGATCGCCCTCGATGCGGCGCATCTTTTCGCCGGCGGCCTGGTGCTGGTCAGCTTCATGCTCCTGTACCAGGACCGCCTGACCGGGATCGTGAACAACTTCGCCCTGCACGCCCTGGTGGTCGCGCTCTCGGTGGCGTGGCAGGCCCACATCCAGCACGCGCCGCATCT
>JAOTWE010000198.1 GCA_029863065.1 Betaproteobacteria bacterium | reverse complement strand
TGCGAGAAGCGGATCTTGCGCCCGGTGGTGAAGGTGCGCGCCATTCAGTCGAGCGGCAGGCCGACGTAGTTCTCCGCCAGCGCCGTCGCCCGGGCGCGCGAGCTCGTCACGCTGTCGAGCTCGGCGAGCTGCAGCCGGTGGTGGAACGGCGTGTCGTCGTGGAAGCGGTGCAGCGTCGAGGTCATCCACCACGAGAAATTTTCCGCGCGCCACACGCGGCGCAGCGCCGTGGCCGAATACTGCCCGAGGAGACCGTCGCCGCCGCCGCGGTAGTGCGCCGCCAGCGCCCGCGCCAGCACCCACACGTCGGCGACCGCGAGATTCAGGCCCTTGGCGCCGGTCGGCGGCACGATGTGCGCCGCATCGCCGGCCAGGAACAGCCGCCCGTACTGCATCGGCTCGACCACGAAGCTGCGCATGGCGATCACGCCCTTCTGGAAGATGCGCCCCTCGGTCAGCTTCCAGCCCTCGCGGTTGGCGAGCCGCGCGTGCAGCTCTTCCCAGATGCGCGCGTCGGGCCACTGCTTCACGTCGTCCTCGGGATCGCACTGCAGGTACAGGCGCTGGATCTGCGGCGAGCGCGTGCTGACCAGGGCGAAGCCGCGCTCGTGGTGGGCGTAGATCAGCTCGTCGGTGGCCGGCGGCGCTTCCAGGAGGATGCCGAACCAGCCAAAGGGATAGACGCGCGTGAACTCGGTGCGCTTGCGCGACGGGATCGAGGGCCGCGACACGCCGTGAAAGCCGTCGCAGCCCGCAGCGTAGTCGCAGGCAAGCTCGCGCAGCGTGCCGGCGCCGTCGCGATAGCGGATCTTCGGCGCGGCGGTTTCCAGGTCCTGCAGCGACACGTCCCGGACGCCGAACTCGATCGGCGCGCCGGCGTCGAGCCGCGCCTTGACGAGATCCTTGATCACCTCGTGCTGCGCGTAGACCATGATCGTGCGCCCGCCGGTCAGCTCCTTGAAATCGATGCGGTGCGTCGCGCCGCCAAAGCGCAGGTAGACGCCCTCATGGACGAAGCCCTCGCGCATCATGCGCGCGCCGACGCCCGTGTCGTTCAGGATGTTGACGGTACCCTGCTCGAGGACGCCGGCGCGCAGCGTCGCCTCGATCTCCTCGCGCGTGCGAGTCTCCAGCACCAGCGACTCGATGCCCTCCAGGCGCAGCAGGTGCGCGAGCAGCAGCCCCGCGGGACCCGCGCCGACGATGCCGACTTGTGTGCGGTTGGTCACGTTGCGCTTTGCCTAAACCGTCCTATCATGTCGCCGCGTCGGCATCTTCCATTCATTCTATCGCCACCCTATAAGGAGTCGATCGTGCGCCACCTCAACATTGTGCTGTTCTCCGGGCTTCTTGCCGCTTCGCCGGCATGGGCGCAGGAGATAAACCAACTGCAGACTATCGTGCAAGGCCAGTTCCGTCTGCTTTCCGAAGATTTGGGCGCGGCGCTCAGCTACCACGCGCAGACGCCCACGACGCCGCTCGGCATCACCGGGTTCGATCTCGGCGTGGGCGTCACGGCCACGAAGCTCGAGCACGTGGCGATCCTGGAGAGCGTGACCTCGGACACGGCGGACACCACGCTATTCGTGCCGACGCTGCGCCTGCACAAAGGCCTGCCGGCCGGATTCGACTTCGGGCTCACCTACGCATCGATTCCCGGAAGCAACATCAAGTACACGGGCGGCGAACTGCGCTACGCCCTGCTCGAGGGCGGCGCCGCCTCGCCGGCGATCGGCGTGCGCGGCAGCTTTACCAGGCTGAGCGGTGTCGACCAGCTGGCGCTCAGCACGCGCGGGCTGGACATCTCGATCTCCAAGGGCTTCGCGGTCTTCACCCCCTACGCGGGAATCGGGCGCGTCTGGGTCGAGAGCGATCCGCGCGGCACGGCAGGTTTCTTGCAGACGGAGAAATTCGCGCTCACCAAGGTGTTCGTCGGCATCGGCATGAACTTCGCCGTGCTCAACCTCAATCTCCAGGCCGACAAGACCGGGGATGCGAGCTCCTACAGCCTGAAGCTCGGCTGGCGCTTCTAGAGGATTCTTTGCGCCGCACAACGGAGCCCGGGCGCCACTGCGATTAGAATCCGGTGATCGCAATCAAGCCCTAGTGACCCCGGGAGACGCCATGTCCTTCGATCGCCGCAGATTCAACCAGACGCTGGCCGCCGCCACGATCAGCTCCCTCGCGCCGTTCGGCATCGTGCGCGCCCAGTCCTCGAAGCTCAAGGTCGGGGTGCTGCTGCCGCGCTCCGGCGTGCAGGGCTTCATCGGCCAGTCCTGCCAGAAAGGCGCCGACCTGGCGCCCGCGGTGCTCAGGGAAATGCTCGGTGTCGACATTGAACTCATGAACGCCGACACCGAATCGAACGTCGACACGGCACGCACGCGCGCCGAGCGCCTGATCCAGGAAGGCGCGCACGTGCTGGTGGGCGCGTTCGACTCCGGGCAGACCGCCGCCATCGCCCAGGTCGCCGAGCAGCGCGGCGTGCCCCTCGTCGTCAACGTCGCCGCCGCGCCGCAGATCACCGAGCAGGGCTACAAGTTCGTGTTCCGCAATTTCCAGACGGCAATCGACCTCGTGCGCAACGGCCTGGACCTGATCGGGGACCTGTTCCTCGCGACCCACACGGTGCCGCGCACGGCGGTGTACATGCACGTGAACGACACCTTCGGCCAAGCCATGACGAGAGGCATCGGCGCACTCCTGCCGCGGCGCACGCAGCTGCCGTTCAAGATCGTCGACACCATTTCCTACGATCCGGCGGCGCGCGATTTGACGGTGGAGATCTCCAAGGCGAAGGCCTCGGGTGCCGATTTCCTGCTGCTCGTGTGCCGGCTGAACGACGGCATCCTCCTGCGGCGCGAGATGGTGAAGCAGCGCTGGAACCCGATGGGCATCATCAGCCCGGGCTCGCCCGGCATGTACGAGGAGCAGTACTTCAAGACGCTGGGCAAGTACTCCGACTACTCGATTTCCAACGTGCCCTGGTACAACCCTAAAGCGCCGCTGACCAAGATTGTGGAAAAGGCCTTCCTGAAGCAAAACCCGAAGGACAAGATGGTGTTCCACGCCTTGAACGTCGGCTTCACCTTCGAGGCGCTGCTCGTCGCGGCTGACGCCTACAAGCGCGCACGCAGCACCGATCCGAAGACCCTCGCCGACGCCATCCGCCAGACGAACATCACGAGCAAGATGACGCTGGGCGCGCCGATCAAGTTCAACGCCAAGGGCCAGGTGGAGGGCATCGACTCGGCGTGCGTGCAGAACTTCGGCGGCATCCCCAGGGTGGTGCTGCCCGCGGCGGCAGCCGAGACCAAGCCGGTGTTCCCGGCGCCCTACTTCAAGAAGACCTAGAGCCAGGAAGGCCCAAGAAGGGCCGGCACCGCCGGCCCTTTTTGCTGCCGATGCCGCTCGATCTGATCGTCAACGTGGTGGTCGCGGGCGTGCTCACCGGCCTGGTGTACGGCCTGATGGCGCTCGGGCTGTCGGTGATTTTCGGCGTGGTGCGCGTGGTCAATTTCGCCCACGGCGAGATGATGACCGTCGCCATGTACGCGACGGTGCTGCTGTTCGCCGCGTTCCGGCTCGATCCGTTCCTCGCCGTGGTGCCCGTGGCGGCGGCATTTTTCGTCCTCGGCTACGCGCTGCAGGCCGGCCTCATCAATCCGTTCATCACGCGCCCGGAGCACTCGCAGTTCATCCTCCTGGTGGCGGTGGCGATGATCATGGTCAACGTGCTGCTGGTGGTCTTCGGGCCGGATGCGCGCAGCGTGCAGGTGGACTACCAGCTCGAGTCCTGGGCGCTCGGCCCGATCCTGTTCGACAAGGCGCGCGTGTACGCCGCGTCGCTCGCGCTCGCCACCAGCGCCGCGCTGTTCGCGTTCTTCCGTTTCACGCTCACCGGCAAGGCGATCCGCGCCTGCGCCGACAACTGGCTCGGCGCCAAGGTGGTCGGCCTCGACGTCAAGCGCTACTACGCCCTCACCTTCGGCCTGGGCTCGGCCTGCGTCGCGGTCGCCGGCTGCATGATGGTGCTGCTGGTGGACGTGACGCCGCAGCTCGGCCCCGCCTACACGCTGCTCGCCTTCGTCATCGTCATCGTCGGCGGCCTGGGCTCCCTGACCGGCGCGCTGCTCGGCGGCGTGCTGATCGGGCTGTCGGAGGCGCTCGCCGGCCTGTTCATCGCGCCCTCGGCGAAGAGCATGTTCAGCTTCGGCCTTCTGATCCTGGTGCTGCTGCTGCGGCCGCAGGGACTGCTGGGAAAGAAATCGTGAACCGGCGCGCCGCGGTCCTGCTCGCGATCCTCGCGCTGCTGCTCGCGGCGCTGCCCGCCTTCGCCGGCAACTACCTGCTGTCGGTGGCGACGCTGATCCTGTACCTCGCCTTCGTCGGCCAGGCGTGGAACGTGATGATGGGCTTTGCCGGCCAGCTCTCGCTCGGCCACTCGCTGTACGTGGGCGTCGCCGCCTACGTCGCGGGCGGCCTGTTCTTCCACTTCGGCATCGGCCCCTGGGCCGGGCTGTGGCTGGCGATGCTCGCCTGCGTGCTGCTCGGCGCGGCGATCGGCTTTCTCGCCTTCCGCTTCGGCATCTCGGGCGTGTACTTCGCGCTGCTCACCATCGCCTTCGCCGAATTCACGCGCATCGGCTTCGACCACCTGCGCTGGACCGGCGGCCCCGGCGGCATGTTCCTCAAGGTGGCGCAGCGCGACCAGATCGACCTCGCGCACTTCCGCGGCCCGCCGGAGATGTACTACTACGCCATGCTCGCCTTCGCCGCCGGCGCGCTCGCGCTGTGCGCCTGGCTGCTGCGCTCGCGCGCCGGCTACTACTGGCAAGCGATCCGCGAGAACGAGGAAGCCGCGCAGGCCTTGGGCATCAACACCTTCCGCTGGAAGATGGTCGCGGTGATGATCAGCGCGGCGATGACCTCGGTCGCGGGCGTGTTCTTCGCCTTCTACTACAACAACATCTTTCCCGAGCAGATCTTCCACATCAGCCGCTCGATCGAGATCATCCTCGGGCCGATCATCGGCGGCGTCGGCACGCTGTTCGGCCCGATCGTCGGCGCGGCGCTGCTCACGCTGCTGGGCGACGGCATCACCGAGCTGCTCGCCTACTACGACTGGGAGATCCCGGGCGTGAAGCAGGTGTTCTACGGCGTGGTGCTGCTGGCGGTGATCGTGTTCCGGCCGAACGGCATCTGGCCGGCGCTCGCGCGCCGCCTGGGGCTTTGCAAATGAGCGTGCTGCTCGACGTTCGTGGGGTGAGCAAATCCTTTCGCGGCCTGAAGGCCGTGGCGGACGCCTCGTTCACCATCCCCGAGGGCAGCATCAACGCCCTGATCGGTCCCAATGGGGCCGGCAAGACCACCATCTTCAACATGGTGGCGGGGGTCTTTCCCCCTGATTCAGGAGCAATAGAATTTCTCGGCAAGGAGATCCAGGGCCTGCGGCCCGACCAGGTTTGCGCCGCCGGCATCGGTCGCACGTTCCAGATCGTGAAGCCGTTTGCCGGTTTGTCGGTTCTCGACAACGTTGTCGTCGGCGCGTTGCTGAGGTCTAAAAATGTCTCGGCGGCGAAAAGCACCGCCGCCGAGATCATAGACAAACTCGGGCTCGGAGCGAAGGTTGATCTGCCCGCCTCGTCGCTGACGCTGCCCGACAGAAAGCGCCTCGAGGTCGCGCGCGCCCTCGCCACGCGCCCGAGGCTGCTGCTGCTCGACGAGGTCATGGCCGGCCTTAACCCCACCGAGTGCGACCTGATGGTCGAAGTGTTCCGCGGCCTGAACAGGACCGAGGGCCTCACCATCCTGCTCATCGAGCACGTCATGCGCGCGGTGATGGCCCTCGCCCAGCACATCGGCGTCCTGCACCACGGCGAAGTCATCGCCCGCGGCACCCCGGATGAGATCGTGCG
>JAOTWE010000197.1 GCA_029863065.1 Betaproteobacteria bacterium | reverse complement strand
CGCAATGCCCAGGTGCTGGTCGAGGACCTCGGGCGCCTTCTCCAGCGCCGCCGGCGCGCCCTCGAACACGAAGCGCCCCGCCGACACCACGTAAATGTAATCCGCGACCGCCATCGCCAGGGCGAAGTTCTGCTCCACGAGCAGCACCGCGTGGCCATGCTCGCGCATGCTCTTCATGATGCTCTCTATCTGCTGTATGAGCTTGGGCGAGAGGCCCTCCGAGGGTTCGTCCATCAGGATCAGGTCCGGGTTCGCCATCAGCGCCCGGCCCACAGCGAGCATCTGCTGCTCGCCGCCTGAGAGCGCGCCGCCCGGATGGTGGATGCGCTCGGCGAGCTGCGGAAACTGGCCCAGCACCGTCGCCAGGTTCCAGCGCCCTGCTCGCGGGCGCGCCAGACCGCTCGTCGGCAGCATCAGGTTCTCGCGCACCGAGAGCGAGCGAAAGATCCTGCGGCCTTGCGGCACGAGGGCGATACCGCTCTGCGCGATGGCGTACGGCGGCCGCCCGCGCAGCGACTGGCCGTGGAAACGGATCTCGCCCTCGCGCGGCGGTGTCAGTCCCGCCACCGAGCGGATGAACGTGGTCTTGCCCATGCCGTTCCTGCCGAGGATGGCGACGATGCTGCCCTCGCGCAGCTCCAGCGACAGGCCCTGCAGCACGTAGCTGTCGCCGTAGTACGTATGGATCTCGCGTACGGAAAGGAGCGCTTCAGGCATGGCCGAAATAGACGTCGCGCACTTGCGCGTTGGCGCGCACTTCGTCGGGCGAGCCCTCGAGGATCACGCGCCCCTGGTGCAGCACGGTGACGCGATCGGCGAGGCCGAGCGCCACGTCCATGTCGTGCTCGATCATGAGCAGCGTGATGTCGCGCGGTAACTCGCCGATCATCTGCGAGATGCGCTGGCGCTCGGCGGGCGAGAGCCCCGCGCAGGGCTCGTCGAGGAACAGCACTTTAGGGCGCGTATTGAGCGCGAGCGCCAGCTCGAGCTGGCGCCGCTCGCCGTAGGACACGAGCTTCGCCGGCTGGTCGGCGCGGCCCGCGAGGCCGACGCGCTCCAGGCTCTCGAGCGCCTGGCGGCGCACATCCGCGTACGCCTGCATCGGTCGGTGCAGCACCCACTTGCGCCGGTCAGTACCGACGATGGCGAGCGCCAGGTTCTCGCCGAGCGTGAGATCCGGGAACACGTTTGTGATCTGGAAGGTGCGCCCCATGCCGAGCGCAGTGCGGCTGTACTCCGCGAGGCGCGTGACGTCCCGCCCGAACAGCGTCACCTGCCCGCTCGTGGGCTTGAGGGTGCCGGTGATGCAATGAAACAGCGTCGTCTTGCCGGCGCCGTTCGGGCCGATGAGCACGCGCCGCTCACCCGCGGCGACCTTGAGTGAGACGCCGTCCACGGCGGCAAGCCCGCCGAAGACCTTGGCGAGGGCGCCGACTTCCAGCGCGGTGTTGCTCACGGCGTGCGCTCCTTCGCCTTGCCGAAGCGCGCCCGCAGGCGCCCCGCGATGCCCACCAGGCCCTGCGGCGCCCAGAGCACGGTGGCGATGAACACCGCGCCCATGACCGCGGCGTGCAGCTCGAAGAAGCTCGACACCCAGTTCCGCAGCCCGAGCACCACGGCGGCGCCGAGGAACGGGCCGATGATGGTGCCGGTGCCGCCGACGATCGCCATCAGCGCCGCTTCCACAGACACGGGAAACGAGGCCGCGACCGGATTGACGAACTTGTTGTAGTACACGTACAGGACGCCGGCAAAGCTCGCCAGCGCCCCGGAGAGCACGAACGCCGCGTACAGGTGCGCGCTGGTGCGAAAGCCCAGGCTCTGCATGCGCGACTCGCTCGCCTTGATGCCGCGCAGCCCCAGGCCGAAGGGCGAGCGCATGAACACCCGGTAGCCGAGCCCGCAGACGATGACCGCGGCGAGCACCAGGTAGTAATACTGCGTGTGCGAGGTGATGGCCGCGGCGCCGAGCGCCGGGAACGGCACGTTGGTGACGCCGTTGTCGCCGCCGGTGAACGACGACCAGCGGTGCGCCACGCCCCACACCACATAGCCGAAGGCGATGGTGATGAGGATGAAGTACACGCCGCGCGTACGCACAGCGAGGCCGAAAAGGAGCGCCAGGAGCGTCCCCGCGAGTATGCCGGCGGGCGCGGCGAGCGCAGTGGGCACCGCGTAGCGCACCTGCAGGATCGCCACGGTGTACGCGGACACGGCGAAGAACGACGCATGCGTAAGGGAGAACAGCCCGGCGTGGCCGAGCAGCAGGTCCACCGACAGCGCCAGCAGCCCGAAGATGTACATCTGTGTGACGAGCCCGGTCCAGAACGGGCCGGCCGCGGAAGGCAGCGCGAGCGCCGCGGCGAGCGCGACGGCAGCAAGGACGGCGCGGCCTCGGTCCACGCTCAATACTCCCGTCCAAAAAGACCGCGCGGCCGGAACAGCATCAGCAGCGCGATCGGGCCGAAGAGCACGAAGTACGAGAACTCGGGCAGCAGCCAGCGCCCGTAGGCATCGAGGAGCCCGACGATGAGCGCGCCGATCATGGCGCCTTCGAGGCTGCCGAGGCCGCCTACGATCACCACCACGAGCGCGTACACCAGGATCTCCCACTCCGCGCCCGGGTAGAGCGTGAGGAAGGCGCCGCCCGCCACGCCCGCCATGCCGGCGAGGAAGGACGCGAGCCCCGAAACCATGACGAACAGGCGATCGACGTTGATGCCGGTGGCGTTGACCTGCTCGCGGTCATCCACCCCGGCGCGCACCACCGCGCCCAGCTGCGTCTTCTTGTAGAGCAACCACAGCGCAACACCGACGGCGACCCCGAGGAAAATGAGCACGAAGCGGTACCTCGGGTAATAGACGTCGCCCGGCAGAATCACCGCACCCTTGAGGAACTTCGGCGCCGGGACCATGAGGTTGTCGCCGCCCCAGATGGCGAGCGCGACGTCGCCGATGACGAACGCCACGCCCACCGTCAGTAGCACCTGCGCCAGGTGGTTCTCGCCGGTGCGCCGGATGAGAAAGCGGTCGATGAGATAGCCGACCACAATGATCGCCGCGCCGCCGCCGACGAGCGCCAGCGCGAAGCTGCCGGTCTTCTCGGCGATCGTCAGGCCGATGTAGCCGCCGAGGAGGTAATACGCACCGTGCGCCATGTTCACCACGCGCATCAGGCCGAAGGACAGCGTGAAGCCGCTCGCCAGCAGAAACAGCAGCGCGGCGAGCGAGATGCCGTTGATGGCCTGGAGGACGGCGCTGGTCAGCACGGCGGCACGGGCAAGAAAAAGGGCGGGCGTCGCCGCCCGCCCCTCGATGCGCTCACGCGATCAGCGCTTGTAGGGGCCGCGCGCGAGGAACTCCTTCGGGTCCCAGGTCCAGAACTGCGACACGCCCTCGTAGGTCTTGACGGGCACGTTGGTCAGCACCTCGCCCAGCACCGGGTGCTTGATCTTCTGGATCCTCGAAACGTAGACGTTCTGGATCGGATTGTCGTAGGCGTCGAGCTTGAGCGGTCCGCGCGGCGCCTTGACGCTCACCGCGCGCATCGCCTTGAGGAACGCCTCGCGGTCCTCGACCTTGCCGTTGATCGAGTCGATGGCGGTCTTCGTCCACAACCCGGCGGTGTAGGCCGACTCGCCGAACCACGACGGCAGGCGCTTGTAGGCCTTGGCGAACGCCGTGGTGAAGGCGATGTTCTCGGGCGTCTGCAGGCCGGCGGCGTAGTTGAGCGAATTGCCGATCAGGCCAATTGCGCGGTCGTCCATCTGCGGCAGCACGTCCTGGTGCAGCCAGTAGCCGCCGTAGATCTTCTTTTTCTTGTCCATGCCGAAGTTGAACCAGGCCTCGAACAGGCGCACGCGGTCGGCACCCACCACCACCGCCGAGACGCCGTCGGTATCTTCCGGAATGGCGGCGATGGTCGGGCCGTAGTCCTTGGTGCCGATCGGGTTCCAGATCATCTTCGCCACCTTGCCGCCGAGCGCGGTGAACGAGCGCACCGCGCCGAGCGTCACTTCGTGGCCCCAGGTGTAATCCTGGCCGATGAACGTGACGTTGCGCAGGCCCAGCTCCTTGTACATGTACTCGCCCCAGGGATGGCCGATCTGGCTCGCCGAGACGGCGGTGCGCACCACCGAGGGCGTGCGGCTCCACTTGGTGATGGTGTCGGCGCCCGCCGCGTCCATGACCAGCGGCACGCCAGTTTCCTTGCTCACCTGCGCCACCGCGGGACCTTCGTGGCCGCAGAGCGGCCCGATCATGAAGTGCACCTTCTCCTGGTGCACGAGGCGGCGCGCCTGGGTGAGCGCCTGGTCGGGGTTGCAGGTGGTGTCGGCGATCACCAGCTCGACCTTGCGGCCGCCGGCGGTGTAATTCACCTGCTCCCAGTAAAGCTTCATGCCCTCGACCATGTCCTTGCCGGGCGTGGCCAGGGGCCCGGTGACCGGCGCGAGAACGCCGATCTTGATCGGGCCGGTCTGCGCGTGCGCGGCGGCGCCCATGCCGAGGGCAGCGAGCAGCGCGGCGGCACCGCTCAGCGAAACGTTCCTGAATAGTGGATTCATTGAGCCTCCTCCTGAAGGTCGAGGAATTATACTGAGACTATGGCCGACGATCTCCGGCGTTTCGGCAGCAGCCGCGATGCGCCGCGCAGCGAGGACGATCCGCTCCTCGCCGGGCGCGGGCGCTTCACCGACGATCTAAAGTCTGCCAGCCACGCACGCGCGGTTTTCGTGCGCTCGCCCATGGGCCATGCCGCCCTGCGCGGCGTCGATATCGCCGCCGCCGCGAAGATGCCGGGCGTGCTCGCGGTCATCACCGGCGCGGAGCTCGCGCGCGAGGGCCTGGGTTCAATCCCGCCCGGTGTGCTGCTCCCCGGGCGCGACGGCAAGCCGATGTTCGCCACCGCGATGCCCGCGCTGGCTCACGAGCGCGTGCGCTACGTCGGCGAGCCCGTGGCCCTGGTGGTCGCGCAGAGTCTCCCGCAGGCACTCGATGCCGCCGACGCCGTGCAGGTCGACTACGAGGAGCTGCCGGCGGTGTCCCATGTCGAGCGCGCTCTCGCGCCCGGCGCGCCCATTCTCTACCCCGCGGCACCCGGGAACCTGGCGCTCGACTGGGAACACGGCGACGCCGCAGCGGTCGACGCGGCCTTCAAGTCTGCCGCGCACAAGGTGGCCGTGCGCCTAGAGGACACGCGCGTCGCGCCTTCGGCGCTCGAGCCGCGCGCGGCGACCGCAGCCTTCGATGCCAAGTCCGGACGCTACACGCTCACCGCCTCGACGCAAGGCGTGGCGCTGGTGCGCAAGGTGCTGGCCGAATCCGTGTTCAAGGTGCCGCCGCAGTCGATCCGCGTGCTCACGCACGACGTCGGCGGCGGCTTCGGCATGAAGGTGCAGGTCTACGCGGAATACGCGGCGCTGCTTGCCGCCGCGAAGCGCTGCGGCCGCCCGGTGCACTGGTGCGCGACGCGCCTGGAGAGCTTCCTCGCCGACACGCACGGCCGCGACGGCGTGCTCGCGGGCGAGCTGGCGCTCGATGCGAGCGGAAAATTCCTCGCGCTGCGCGCGCGCTCGCAAGTCGGCATTGGCGCCTACGCCTCGACCTACGCCGCCATCGTCGCCACCAACAACACCAAGAACTGCCTCTCCAGCGTCTACCGCATCCCTGCGATCCATGCGGGCGTGAAGATGGTGCTGACCAATGCCGCGCCGCTCGGGCCCTACCGCGGCGCGGGCCGGCCGGAGGCGATCTACCTCGTCGAGCGCCTGATCGACGAGGCGGCGCGCATGACCCGCATCGACCGGGTCGAGCTGCGCCGCAGGAATCTCATTCCGGCCTCCTCGATGCCGTACAAGGCGCCCAGCGGCCAGACCTACGACAGCGGCGAGTTCGGGGCGGTGCTCGACAAGGCGCTTG
>JAOTWE010000015.1 GCA_029863065.1 Betaproteobacteria bacterium | reverse complement strand
CGTCCTTGACCACGCGCACCGAAACCACGGGCGCGAGCCACTCGGTGGCGTAGTCCTGCTCGGTGGCGGCCCGCGCTTCGGGCAGGAAATGCCGCGCCGCTTCGTCGGCGCGCATCTCGACGCCCTTGGCGCGGAAGATGCGCCCGATTTCCGGCAGCACGCGCGGCGCGATGCCCTCGGCCACCAGCAGCGTCTCCATCGCGTTGCAGGTGCCGTAGCGCTGGGTCTTGGCGTTGTCGGCGATCCGCACCGCCATCCCCGGGTCAGCGCGATCGTCCACGTACACGTGGCATACGCCGTCCAGGTGCTTCAGCATGGGAATGCGCGATTCGCGCATCAGCCGGGCGATCAGCTCCTTGCCGCCGCGCGGCACCAGGATGTCCACGTACTCGTGCATGGCGATCAGCTCGCCAACCGCAGCGCGGTCGGCCGTTTCCACCGCCTGCACCGCCGTCTCCGGCAGGCCGGCGGCTTTCAGGCCCGCGCGCACGCAGGTCGCGATCGCCTGGTTGGAGTGCAGCGCTTCGGAGCCGCCGCGCAAAATGCATGCGTTGCCGGCCTTGACGCACAGCCCGGCGGCATCGGCGGTGACATTGGGGCGCGATTCGTAGATGATGCCGATGACGCCGAGCGGCACGCGCATGCGCGCCACCTCGATGCCCGTCGGGCGCTTGACGCGCTCGCTCAGCTGGCCGACCGGGTCGGGCAGCGCCGCCACCTGCTCGAGCCCGGCGGCCATCTGCTCGATGAGTTGCGGCGTAAGCGTCAGGCGATCGATGAAGGCGGCGTCGCGGCCATCCTTTGTCGCCTGCGCGACGTCGTCGCGGTTGGCGGCGAGCAGGCGCTCGCCGGCGGCGCGGATTTCGGCCGCCATCGCAGCCAGCGCACGGTTCTTGGCGCCGGTATCGGCGCGCGCCAGCGCGCGCGCGGCGGCGCGCGCCGCCTGGCCCAGGCCGCGCACGTACGCTTTTACGTCAAGCTTTTGATCCACCGGTCAATTTTAACCCCAGGGCGGTGAAATGATCCCAGGGGTCGCCGCGTGCGACGCCCTTGATGGCGCGATCGATGAGCGCCGCCTGCGATAGCGCCGCATCGAGGGTGGCGCGCGCGTAGCGCCGCGCCGCCGCCTGCACGGCGCGCTGCAGCGGCTTGTTGTAGAGACGCTGCTCGCCGAACAGGCGCTCGGCGCTCTTGCCCTCGGCCATGCCGCGCAGCACGAACAGGGCACTGGCGATCGCGAACAGCACGAACGTCGGCGCCTCGCCCTCGCCGCGCAGGCCCTGCAGAACGCGCACATAGCGCGCGAAGTCTCCCGCCACCAGCGCCTCGGCGGCGGCGTAGGGGTCGTAGCGCGCGACCGACGCCACGGCATCTTCGACCGTATCCAGCGCGAGCTCTCCCGGCGGCGCGAGCAGCGCCAGCTTCTGCACTTCCTGGTGCGCGGCGAGCAGGTTGCCTTCGACGCGCGTGGCGAGGAACTCCAGCACCTCGGGCGAGGCCTTCTGCGCCTGGCGCGCAAGGCGCGCGCCGATCCACTGCGGCAGCCGCACGCGCTCCACGGGCCAGACCTCGACGACGACGCCGGCCGCGGCGAGCGCGTTGAACCAGGCCGAAGACTGGCCGGCGCGGTCCACCCGCGGCAGGCTTACCAGGGTGAGCATCTCCGGATCGAGCCGCCCGCAGTAGGCGACGAGAGTTGCCGCGCCGTCGGTGCCGGGCTTGCCGCCCGGCATGCGCAGCTCGACGAGCTTGCCGCCGCCGAACAGCGACCGGCTGGCGCCGGCGTGCGCAAGCGCGCTCCAGTCGAAGCCGCGCTCGGCCGTGTACACCTCGCGCTCGTCGAGGCCGCGGCGGCGCGCGGCGGCGCGCACCGCGTCGGCCGCCTCCAGCGCGATCAGCGGCTCGTCGCCGTGGATCACGTACAGCGGCGCGAGGCTCTTTTGCAGGTGCTGCTCGAGCTGCTCGGCGCGTAGCTGCATCAGTTGTTCGCGGTTCCCGGCCGGCGCGTGGCAGCGAGCCGCCGCATGATCTGCTGCACCATGTCGTTTTGCATGTCGCGGAACAGCAGCTGCTCCTCGGCCTCCTTCGCCAGCGCGACAGCGTCGTCGTAGGTGACGTTGCGGGTAAGCACAACCGTGGTAGGCGGCAGGAATTCGCCGCCCTTGCCGTCGCCGACGCTGAAGCGCACGCGGTAGACGAGGCGGAATTCGCGCACGCGCCCGGCCGTGCTGAGCGACAGGATCTCCTTGGCGCGCGTTTCCTCGCTGAACTGCAGCAGCGCCTCGGCCGCCTTCGGGTCGTCCATGACCCGCGTGGCGCTGCCCGACTGGATGTTGCGCTTCAGGTCGAGCGCGATGCCGGAGGTGGCGCCCGGGACGTAGATGGACTCGAACGGCAGCGCCGCGGCGCCGCGCAGCTGGAAGCCGCAGGCGGCGAGGAACAGGACAAGCAGCGCAGCGCTGGCGCGCATCAAAGGACGATATTGATCAGGCGGCCCGAGACTATGATTATCTTCTTGATTACCTGGCCGGCGATGTACTTTCGCATCGCTTCGATGGCGTTGGTCTCCAGGGTCTTCTTGTCCGCCGATTTCGGCACGGTCACGGTGCCGCGCGTCTTGCCGTTCACCTGCACGACGTAGGCCACGTCCTCCAGCTCCAGTGCCGCCGCGTCCGGCTCCGGCCAGGGCGCGGCGAGCACGTCTTCGCCGAAGCCGAGCGCGCGCCACAGATGATGACTGATGTGCGGGGTGATCGGCGCGAGCAGGCGCAGGAGAATCGACAGGCCCTCCTCGCTCGCAGCATTGCGCCCGGGTATCGCCTCCAGCGCATTCAGGATCTTCATGGCGGCCGACGCCACCGTGTTGAACTGGTGCTTGCCGAGGTCGTAGTTCGCCTGGCGCAGCACGTTGTGGACCTCGTGGCGCAGTGCCTTGTGCTCGCCGGCCGGCGCCGGCGCCGCGGCGTATTTCTGTGCGTAGGACCAGACGCGCTTGAGGAACCGGAACGAGCCCTCGACGCTTTCGTCGCTCCACTCCAACGTATTGGTCGGCGGCGAGGCGAAGATGATGTAGAAGCGCGCCGTGTCGGCGCCGTACTTGTCGATCAGCGCCTGCGGGTCGACGCCGTTGTTCTTCGACTTCGACATGGTACCGACGCCGTCGTACACCACTTCGCGGCCGTCGCGAGCCCTTGCCGCAAGGATCTTGCCCTTGGCGTCGCGCGTCACCTCGACATCGGCCGGATTGATCCACTCGCGCCGACCCTGCGCCTCGCTGTAATAGGACTCGGCGAGCACCATGCCCTGCGTCAGCAGGTTGGTGAAAGGCTCGTCCACCTCGAGCAGGCCCTCGGCCTTCAGCGCGCGCGTGAAGAAGCGCGAGTAAAGCAGATGCAGGATGGCGTGCTCGATGCCGCCGATGTACTGGTCCACCGGCATCCAGTATTTCGCGCGCGCATCCAACATCGCGCGATCGTTGTCGGGGCAGGCGAAGCGCGCGAAGTACCAGGACGAATCGACGAACGTGTCCATGGTGTCGGTCTCGCGCTTCGCCGGCTGGCCGCACGACGGGCACTTCGTCTCGTAGAACCCGGGCATCTTGGCGAGCGGATTGCCGGTGCCGTCGGGCACCAGGTGCTCGGGGAGCTTCACCGGCAGTTGCTCGTCCGGCACCGGCACGTCGCCGCAGGTCGGGCAGCGCACGATGGGGATCGGGCAGCCCCAGTAGCGCTGGCGCGAGATGCCCCAGTCCCTGAGGCGCCACTGCACCTGCTTTTCGCCCAGGCCATTGGCCTTCAGGTCGGCGGCGATGGCGTCGACGGCGGCCGCGTAGTCGAGGCCGTCGTACTTGCCCGAGTTGATGCAGGTGCCGTACTCGGCGTACGCGGCCTGCCAGGGCTCGGGGACGGTGTCGCCCGCTAGAGTGCGGATCACGCACTCGATCGGCAGGCCGTACTTCAGCGCAAAGGCGTAGTCGCGCTCGTCGTGCGCCGGCACGCCCATCACCGCGCCCTCGCCGTAGCCCATCAGCACGTAGTTGCCGACCCACACCGGGAGCTTCTTCCCCGAGATCGGGTGCGTGCAGAAAAGGCCGGTGGCCATGCCCATTTTTTCCAGCTGCGCGAGATCGGCTTCCATCACCGCGCCGCGCTTGCACTCGTCCACGAAAGCCGCGAGCTTTGCGTCCCTCTTTGCGGCAAACGCGGCGATCGGGTGCTCGGCGGCGACCGCCATGAAGGTCGCGCCCATCAGGGTGTCGGCGCGGGTCGTGAAGACCCAAAGGGTCTTCGATTCACCTTCCAGCTGGTACGGGAAGCCAATGCGCACGCCCTCCGAGCGGCCGATCCAGTTCTTCTGCATCAGCTTCACCTGCTCGGGCCAGCCGTCCATCTTCGCGAGTGCACCGAGCAGCTCTTCGGCGTAGGCGGTGATGCGGAAGAAGTACATCGGAATCTCGCGCTTTTCCACCGCCGCGCCGGTGCGCCAGCCACGGCCGTCGATCACCTGCTCGTTGGCGAGCACCGTCTGGTCCACCGGGTCCCAGTTGACGATGCCGGTCTTCTTGTAGGCGAGGCCCTTCTTGAACAGCCGCGTGAACAGCCACTGGTTCCACTTGTAGTACTCGGGGCTGCAGGTGGCGAGCTCGCGCTCCCAGTCGAGCGCGAACCCGAGACCCTGCAGCTGGCGCTTCATGGTGGCGATATTGCTGTAGGTCCACTTCGCCGGCGGCACCTTGTTCGCCATCGCCGCGTTTTCCGCGGGCAGGCCGAAAGCGTCCCAGCCCATCGGCTGCAGCACGTTGCAACCGCGCATGCGGTGATAGCGCGTGAGGACGTCGCCGATCGTGTAGTTGCGCACGTGCCCCATGTGTAGCTTCCCCGAAGGGTAGGGAAACATGGACAGGCAGTAGAACTTGCGCTTTGCCGGATCCTCGGCCGCGCGAAAGGATTTCCGCGCTTCCCAGAAGGCCTGCGCTTCCTGCTCGACGCTCCGGGGATCGTAGTTAGGCTGCATCTGTGACGTAGTGCGCGGAAGGCGCGGATTCTAGCGCATCGCCCCTCGCGCCGAGTCCCGGTTAAGCTTGCGTTCACGCCAATGGAGGAACCGATGAAACGCGTTCTGGCAATCTTCGGCGCCGCGCTACTGGCGGCCGCCGCGATGCAGGCTCGGGCCGCGCCGGCCGCGGTCGTGGAAGGCGTGCAGATGCCCGGCTGGGTCGAGCGCTCGGGTGCTGGCGGCACGCGCCGCCAGCCGCTCGCGCCGGGCATGGAGCTGCGCGGCGGCGACGAACTGCGCACCGGCGTCGGCTCGCGTGTCTACATCAAGCTCGCCGAAGGCAGCCTGGTGAAGCTCGGCGAGAACGCGTCGCTGCGCATCCTCGAGCTGGCGCCCGATCGCGGCGGTTTGTTCAAGGCGGCGTTGAACGTGCTGGAAGGCGCGTTTCGCTTCAGCACCGACCTCCTGGCGAAGCAGCGCCGCCGCGAGGTGAGCATCCGTGTCGCCACGGTCACTGCGGGGATCCGCGGCACCGATCTCTGGGGCAAGTCGAGCCCGGAGCGCGAGATCGTATGCCTGATCGAGGGCAAGATCGAAGTCGGCGCCGAAGGCGAGGCGCCGGTGCTGATGGACGAGCCGCGCCAGTTCTATCAGCGCCTGAAGGGCGAGACGCAGCCCGTGGGCTTCGTCGATGCGGTGCAGCTCGCGCAATGGGCGCGCGAGACCGAGATCGCGGACGGGCGCGGTGCCGCACGCCGCGGCGGCAAGTGGCGCTTGACGCTGGCGAGCGCCGAAACGCAGGGCGCCGCGCTCGAGGTTTACGACCGGCTGCGCGATGCCGGCTATGCCGCCGAGATCTATCCGACGAAAGCGGACGGCAAGCGCGCCTACCTGGTGCGCATCTCGCGCCTGCCGACCAAGGCCGACGCCGAGGCGCTCGCCGACCAGTTGCGCGGCACCGCCGGCGTCGAGGCGCCGAAGGCATCGGGCGCGCCGGGCATATAATGGCAGCGCCTTGTCGCTGCGCCTCGAAGACCTCAATCCCGAACAGCTCGCCGCCGTCACGCTGCCCGCAGGGCATGCGCTGATCCTCGCTGGCGCCGGCAGCGGCAAGACGCGCGTGCTCACCACGCGCCTCGCCTGGCTGCTGCAAGCGGGCGCGGTGTCGCCGGCGGGCGTGCTCGCCGTCACTTTCACCAACAAGGCGGCGCGCGAAATGCTTTCGCGGCTTACCTCGATGCTCGCGGTGAACCCGCGCGGCATGTGGATCGGCACCTTCCACGGCCTGTGCAACCGCATGCTGCGCGCGCACCACCAGGAGGCGGGGCTGCCGCGCGAGTTCCAGATCCTCGACACGCAGGACCAGCTCGCCGCGGTCAAGCGCGTGCTGCGCTCGATGAATGTCGACGAGGACCGCTTCCCGCCGCGCGACGTGCAGTACTTCATCATGGGCAAGAAGGAGGAGGGGCTGCGCGCGCGCGACGTGCCCGCGGGCGACGACACGGCGCGCCGCTACGCTGAGCTGTACGACGCCTACGACGAGCAGTGCCGGCGCGAGGGGGTGGCGGATTTCGCCGAGCTCCTGCTCCGGAGCTTCGAGCTGCTGTCGCGCAATGAGCCGCTGCGCGAGCACTACCGCGCGCGCTTTCGCCACCTGCTGGTGGACGAGTTCCAGGACACCAATCGCCTGCAGTACCGCTGGCTGAAGCTGCTCGCCGGGCCGCAGGCGAACCTGTTTGCCGTCGGCGACGACGACCAGTCGATCTACGCCTTCCGCGGCGCCCACGTCGGCAACATGGCGGACTTCGAGCGCGAGTACCCGGGCGCGCGCATCCGCCTGGAACAGAACTACCGCTCGCAGGGGAACATCCTCGAGGCCGCCAACGCGCTCATCGCCCACAACGCCAAGCGCCTGGGCAAGAACCTGTGGACGGCAGCGGGCGCGGGCGAGATGCTGCGCGTGTTCGAGGCGCAATCGGACGCCGACGAGGCGCGCTGGATGGTGGAGGAGATCCAGGCGCTGAAGCGCGAGGGCACGCGCCTCGACCAGATCGCGCTGCTGTACCGCTCGAACGCGCAGTCGCGCGTGCTGGAGCACGCGCTGTTCACGGCCGGGCTGCCCTACCGCGTGTACGGGGGCCTGCGCTTCTTCGAGCGCGCCGAGGTCAAGCATGCGCTTGCCTACCTGCGCCTGGTTGCCTCGCCCGCCGACGACAATGCGTTCCTGCGCGTGGTCAATTTTCCGGCGCGCGGCATCGGCGCGCGCACGCTCGAGGCGCTGCAGGATGCGGCGCAGGCCGCGGGCCGCAACCTGTACGAGACGGCGCTCGCCAATCCGGGCAAGGTCGGGCCTTTCGTCGCGCTGATCGAGTCGCTGCGCGAGGAATGCATGGGCCTCACGCTCGCCGAGAAGACCGAGCACGTGCTGGCGAAGAGCGGCCTATTCGAGCACTACAAGCGCGAGCGCGAAGGCGCCGAGCGCCTCGAGAACCTCGGCGAACTGGTGAACGCCGCCGCCGCATTCAGCGCCGAGGACGCGGCGATCGAGTCAGGCGAGGACGCCGATCCGCTGCTCGCGTTCCTGACCCACGCCGCGCTCGAGGCCGGCGAGCACCAGGCGGGCGAGGGCCAGGAGGCGCTGCAGCTGATGACCATGCATTCGGCCAAGGGGCTGGAATTCAACGCCGTGTTTGTGAGCGGGCTGGAAGAGGGCCTGTTTCCGCACGAGCAGAGCGTGCTGGAGAAGGACGGCCTGGAGGAGGAGCGGCGCCTGATGTACGTCGCCCTGACACGGGCGCGAAAGCGCCTGTACCTTTCCTTCGCGCAGACGCGGCTGCTGCACGGGCAGACGCGCTACAACCTGGCGTCGCGCTTCGTCGACGAGCTGCCGAAGGCGCTGCTGAAGTGGCTGACACCGCGCCTGGCCGAGAAGCGCAAGCCCTCGACCTTCACTGCCGGCGCCTTCACCCGCGCGGTGAAGCGCGACCCGCGCTTTGGCGGCGCGCCGGCGGGCACCGGCGGCGCGCCGAACGGCTTTCGCATCGGCCAGAACGTGGTGCACGCCAAGTTCGGCGCCGGCGTCATCGTCGATGCCGAAGGCCAGGGCAGCGACGCCCGCGTGCAGGTGAACTTCGGCCGCGAGGGCGTGAAGTGGCTGGCGGTGGCGGTGGCGAAACTTCAAGGCGCCTGAGTCGCCGCAGCCCGACGGCGGTTAAATCGTAGGGATGGGCAGGAAATTTGAGTAGAATCTGCCGCGCAGGCCACCCATCGGCCTGGACGCGAGCGGCTACATTCACCCTACCCCGTGCCGGATCATCGCGAAAGCCACCGCGGCCTTCGCCGCGCCCGCCCTACGCTCCATTCGATAAACCATCTGGAGGAAAACCCGATGAACAACCCGATTCCCGCGCGCCGGCGTCTGGCCGGCGCTGGACTGCTCGCGTCGCTGCTGCTTTTGGGGGCCTGCGCCACGGCTGAATTGCCGCCAACGGCCGAGCTGGCGGCAGCCAACGCCGCGCTCACCCAGGCCGAGAGCGCCGGCGCACAGCGTTGGGCGCCGGTCGAACTGCTGGCTGCGCGCGAAAAGCTCAGCCGCGCCGATGCCGCCGTCCGCGAGGAGCGTTTCGGCGATGCGCGCCGTCTGGCCGAGGCCGCGGAAGCCGACGCGCTGCTCGCCGATCGCAAGACGCGCGCGGTCAACGCCCAGCAGGCCGCCGAGGAACTGGTGCGCAGCAACGAACTTCTGCGCCGCGAAGCCGAGCGCAATGTCCGTCGCTGAGGCGCGCACGCAAGGTCTTTCCATTCCCTCACTTTCGCAGAAGGATTCATCTCATGAATAAATTCAGCAGCCGCGGCCTCAAGGCCGCGCTTGCCCTCGGCGCGTTGCTCGGTATGGCCGCATGCGCAACCGCCCCGACCAGCAATGCCGTGCTCGATGACGCCAACGCCAGCTACCAGCGCGCGGTCAACGACGCCTACGCGGCCCGCGGCGGCACGGTGGAGCTGCAAAGCGCGCGCGCCGCGCTGCAACGCGCGCAGGCCGCGCTGCAGGCCGGCGAATCGGCTGTCATCGTCGAGCACTACGCCTATGTGGCGAAGCGCCGGACCGAAGCCGCGATCGAAGCCGGCAAGGTCGTCGCCGGCGACGAAGCCGTGGCTGCCGCCGCCGCGGATCGCCAGCGCATCATGATCGAAGTGCGCACCCGTGAAGCCGAGGCCATGGAACGGCGCGCGGCGATGTCCGCAGCCGAAGCCGAAGCGGCGCGCAAGCGGGCCGAGGAACAGCTCGCCAGGGCGCAGGCGGCGAACGCATCCGCGCTCGCCGCGGACGAGCAGAGCAAGCGGCTCGCCGCGCAGCTCGAGGAAATGAAGGCCAAGAAGACCGAGCGCGGGATGGTGCTGACGCTGGGCGACGTGCTGTTCGACACCGGGCGCTCCGACCTGAAGCCCGGGGCGATGCGCACGCTGGAGCAGCTGGCGGCGTTCCTGAGGGAGAACCCGGAACGCAGCGCGCTCATCGAGGGGCATACCGACTCGACCGGCGCCGCGGCCTACAACCAGGCGCTGTCGGAGCAGCGCGCGCTGGCGGTGAAGAACGCGCTGGCCGAGCGCGGCATCGCCGGCGAGCGCATCAGCGCCGTCGGCTTCGGTCCGAGCAAACCCGTGGTGGGCAACGATACGGCCGCCGGGCGCCAGCAAAACCGGCGCGTCGAGATCATCCTGCCCGACAACAAGTGATCGCCCGGTAATCGGTAGGGCACACCGGATGCGTGCATCCGGTGTGCTAGGCTTTTCGCGGTGAAACGCGACGACTATCTCGAGCGCATCCTGCGTGCGCGCGTCTACGACGTGGCGATCGAATCGCCGCTTGAGCTAGCGCCGGCGCTGTCGCGGCGCCTCGGCAACCGGCTGCTGCTCAAGCGCGAGGACCTGCAGCCGGTGTTTTCCTTCAAGCTGCGCGGCGCGTACAACAAGATGGTCAACCTGCCGCGCGACAGGCTCGCCAAAGGCGTGATCGCGGCCAGCGCCGGCAATCACGCGCAGGGCGTCGCGCTTGCCGCGCAGAAGCTCGGCTGCCGCGCCTTGATCGTGATGCCGGTGACCACGCCGAGGATCAAGGTGGACGCGGTGGCCGCGCGTGGCGCAAAAGTGGTGCTGCACGGCGACTCCTACGACGAAGCCTACGCGCACGCCATGAAGCTCAAGCGCCGCGGCGGCCTCGCCTTCGTGCATCCCTACGATGACCCCGATGTGATCGCCGGCCAGGGCACCATCGGCATGGAGATCCTGCGCCAGAGCGAGCGCCCGATCGACGCGGTGTTCGTGGCGGTGGGCGGCGGTGGGCTCATTGCCGGCATCGCCTCGTACCTGAAGCACCTGCGCCCCGGCATCAAGGTGATCGGCGTCGAGCCCGACGACGCCGACGCCATGACGCGTTCGCTCAAGGCCGGACGGCGCGTGAAGCTCGATCACGTGGGACTGTTCGCCGACGGCGTCGCCGTGAAGGAAGTAGGCAAGGAAACCTTTCGCCTGTGCCGCAAGCTGGTCGACGAGATGGTGCTCGTCGACACCGACGAGATCTGCGCCGCGATCAAGGACGTGTTCGAGGACACGCGCGTGGTGCTGGAGCCCGCGGGGGCGCTGGCGATCGCCGGCGCCAAGGCCTGGGTCGAGCGCCACGGCGCCCGCGGCAAGACCCTGGTCGCGGTCGCCTGCGGCGCCAACACCAACTTCGACCGCCTGCGCTTCGTCGCCGAGCGCGCCGAAGTCGGCGAGCACCGCGAGGCGGTGCTCGGCGTGACCATCCCCGAGCGCCGCGGCAGCTTCCGGCGCTTCTGCCGCGCGCTCGGCGGGCGCAACATCACCGAGTTCAATTACCGCATGTCCGATGCGCGCGAGGCGCATATCTTCGTCGGCGTCACGGTGCAGGACCGCGCCGAGACGCAGCGCATCGGGCGCTCCTTGCGCCGCGCGGGCTTTCGCACGCTCGACATGTCGAACGACGAAGTGGCCAAGGGGCACATGCGCCACATGATCGGCGGCCATTCGGCGCTGGCGAAGGACGAGCTGCTCTACCGCTTCGAATTCCCCGAGCGCCCCGGCGCGCTGATGAAATTCCTGACGGCGATGAATCCGACCTGGAACATCAGCCTGTTCAACTACCGCAACTACGGCGCCGACTACGGCTCGATCCTCGTCGGCCTGCAGGTGCCGCGGCGCGAGATGGGCGACTTCCGGCGCTTTCTCGCGCGCCTCGGCTATCCGGCGAGCGACGAGACGCGCAACCCCGCCTACCGGCTGTTCCTCAAATGACCGCGGGCACGCTGGCGCTCGACGCTCGGCTGCGGCGCTACCTGGTGGCGCACGGCGCGCGCGAAACGGCGCTGCAGCGCGAGCTGCGTTGCGTCACGCAGCGCCTGCCGCAGGCAAGCATGCAGATCGGCGCCGAGCAGGCCGCGCTGCTGCAGCTGCTCGTGCGCCTGGCGCGGGCGCGGCGCTGCCTGGAGATCGGCACCTTCACCGGCTACTCCGCGCTCGCGGTGGCGCTCGCGCTGCCGCGCAATGGGCGCATCGTCTGCTGCGATGTCAGCGAGGAGTGGACGGCGATCGCGCGGCGCTACTGGAAACGCGCGGGCGTCGCCGGCAAGATCGACTTGCGCCTTGCGCCGGCGCTGGCGACGCTCGACGGGCTGCTGGCCGGGGGCAAGGCGGGCACGTTCGATTTCGCCTTCATCGACGCCGACAAGGCGAACTACCTGCGTTACTACGAGCGCTGCCTCAAGCTCGTGCGCCGCGGCGGCCTCGTCGCCGCGGACAACACACTGTGGGGCGGCAGCGTCGCCGACCCGCGCAATAAGTCGGTGGACACGCGTGCCATCCGCGCCTTCAACCGCAAGCTCGTACGTGACCGGCGAGTCGACATGGCGCTCGTGCCGGTGGGCGACGGGCTGACGCTGGCGCTGAAGCGCTAGCGGCGGCGGGCCTATTCGCCGCGCAGCAGGCGCTCGTCGGCGAAGCACACGGGCGAGGCGAGTTCGCTCGCCGGCGCGGGCTCGCCGAGGAACGCCAGCTCGCCGGCATCCCGGCGGTACACGCCGCGCTCGGTCACCAGGTAGTCGACCGGAATGTCCCAGGCCTGCGGATGGATGCTGGCGATACGCGCCTGCTCGTAGGCGACGCCGATCGCCAGGGGCTTATTCGCCAGCGCGGCGAGCGTCCTATCGAAGAATCCGCCGCCATAACCGAGGCGATAGCCCTGCGCGTCCCAGCCGTTCATCGGCAGCAGCACGGCGCGCGGCTCGAGCTCGCGCGAACCGATCGGGTAGGGAATGCCCAAAGGGCCCGCGGCGAGCGCAACCCCTGGATGCCACTCGCGAAAGACGAGCGGCGCGCGCGGCGCCACCACCACCGGCAGCGCAGCGGTGGCGCCCGCCTCGCGCAACCGGCGCACCAGGTGGCGCGCGTCGTACTCGTTGCGGATCGGCCAGCAAAAGGCAAGGACGGCGCTGCGCAGCCCGGGGAAACCCCGCTCGAGGTGGGCGTCGATGGCGCGGCGGCGGGCGTCGATCGTGCCTTCGTCGAGCGCCTCGCGCTCGCCGATCAGGCGTTGGCGCTCACTCTTGCGCCAGGCTTTCAGCTCATCGGATTGCATTTCGCGTGCTATTCTTAGTGCATGATTTTTAGGCGTTTCCTGAATATAGCACTGGCCTGCGGGCTGCTTGCGGCAGGCGCAGCACAGGGAAACGACGAAGCGGTGCTCGGCGCCTACGACGCCTTCCGCGAAGGCGACCCCGACCGCCTCGAGCGCCACGCACGCGCGCTCGAGGGCCACAGGCTCCAGCCCTGGGTCGATTACTGGCGGCTGAAGCTGCGCATCGAGGA
This sequence comes from Betaproteobacteria bacterium, assembly GCA_029863065.1. GTDB lineage: Bacteria > Pseudomonadota > Gammaproteobacteria > Burkholderiales > SG8-39 > JAABQT01. The sequence goes on along the minus strand of JAOTWE010000015.1, from coordinate 9,930 downwards.
CGCCGAGCCTGCCGACATCGAGCGCTACCTCGCGCGCCATGCAGGGACCTACCTGGGCGACCAGCTGCGCGCCGACTGGCTGCGCGAGCTCGGCCGGCGCGAAGACTGGCGTGGATTCGAGCACGAGCTTGGGCCCCTGGTGCAGGATGAGCCGGAGATCCGCTGCTACGCGTGGCGCGCGCGCATGGCGCGAGGCGACGCGCAGGCGGCGATCGAAGCGCGCGCCGTGTGGACCGAACTTCGCGAGCTGCCGGAAGGCTGCCAGCGGCTGGTGGGCGAGCTGCTCGCCCGCGGCACCCTGGACGAGGAACGCATCTGGAAGCGCGCGCGGCTCCAGCTCTACTACGGCTACGTCACGGCGGCGCGGCGCACGCTGGAGGAGCTGCCGGCGGCGGCGCGGCCGGACGAGCGGCTGCTCGGGCAGGCAGTGACGGCACCGGCGCGGCTGCTCGCGCAAGCGCCGCGCGACCTCGAGCCGCGCGCGGCGCGCGAGATGCTGGTGCTCGCCATGCTGCGCCTCGCGCGCAGCGACCTGGACGCCGCCGCGCAGGCGCTGCTCGAGGGCGGCGGCGCGCGCCTGCCGCAGGCGGATCGCGAGTACCTGTGGGCACGCCTGGCCACGCTCGCGGCGTTCGAGCACCGTGAGTTGGCGCTCGACTGGTACGGCCTCGCCGGCGCCGCGCCGCTGGACGACACGCAGCTCGGCTGGAAGACGCGCGCGGCGCTGCTCGCCGGACGCTGGCAGGTGGTGCTCGATGCCATCGAGCTCATGTCGCCGCAGCAGCGGCTCGACCTCGCCTGGACCTATTGGCGCGGCCGCGCGCTCTCTGCGCTGGGCGATGCCGAAGGCGCGCGCGAGCACTACCAGAAAATTACCGGGCAGCCGCTGTACTACAGCGTGCTCGCCACCGAGGAACTGGGCGGCGAGGCGCGCATTCCGCAGCCCTACCACGAGGCCACGGAAGCGGACGTGGACGAAGCGCGCGCCAACGTCGAACTGATCCGCGCCCTCGAGCTCTATCGCCTGGGCCTGCGCACCGAGGCGACGCGCGAATGGATGTTCGCCGTGCGCAACATGGGCGACCGGCGCCTGCTCGCGGCGGCGGAGCTGGCGCGGCGCGCCGCAGTCTACGACCGCGCCATCGGCACGGCGAGCCGCACCGATCTGCTGCACGACTACCGCATGCGCTACCCCTCGCCGTTCCGCGACATGTTCCGCGAGTACGCGGCTGCCTACGGCCTCGAGGAGGCCTGGGTGCTGGGCACGGTGCGCCAGGAGAGCCGCTTCATCGCCGAGGCGCGCTCGGGCGCCGGCGCCACGGGCCTCATGCAGCTCCTGCCGCACACGGCGCGCTGGGTGGCGCGGCGCATCGGCTACAAGGGCTACTCGCCGAAGCGCGTCGCCGAGGTGGAAACCAACATCACGCTCGGCGCGCGCTACCTGCAGCACATGCTCGAGCGCACCGGCCACCCGGTGCTCGCCTCGACCGCGTATAACGCCGGCCCGAACCGCGCGCTGCGCTGGCAGCCGGCGCGCGCGCTCGAGGGCGCGATCTTCATCGAAGCGATCCCCTTCGACGAGACGCGCGAGTACGTGAAGCGCGTGATGGCGAACACGGTGCACTACGCGCTGCTGCTCGAGGGGCGCAGCATCCCGCTCAAGCAGCGCCTGGGGATCATCGCCGGCCGCGGCGCCGCGGCCGCCGACGTGCCCGACAAGGACGTGGACTGAGCATGCGCCACGATGACATTCTCGTCATCGGCGGCTCGGGATTCGTCGGCCGGCACCTGGTGGCGGCGCTCGCCGCGCGCGGCGCGCGCGTCACCGTGCCGACACGCCGGCGCGAGCGCGCCAAGCACCTTCTGCTGCTGCCCACCGTGGATGTCGTGGAGTCCGAGGTCGGCCGCCCGGGCGAACTCGAGCGGCTCGCCGCCGGGCGCAATGCCGTGGTGAACCTGGTCGGCGTGCTGCACAGCCGGCGCGGCCGGCGCGACGAGCGCGGGCCGAACGATTACGGCCCCGATTTCGCGCGCGCGCACGTCGAGCTCGCGCAGGCCGTGGTGAACGCGTGCCGCGCGGCGGGCGTGAAGCGGCTGCTGCACATGAGCGCGCTCGGGGCCGACCCGCAGGGACCGTCCGAGTACCTGCGCTCAAAGGGCATCGGCGAGCGCGCGGCGCTGGCCGCGGAGGACCTGGCGGTGACAGTGTTCCAGCCCTCGGTGATCTTCGGGCCGGAAGATGCGTTCCTCAATCTGTTCGCGCAGCTCGCTCGCTTTCTGCCGGTGCTGGCGCTCGCCTGCCCCGAGGCGCGCTTCCAGCCGGTATACGTGGTCGACGTCGCGCGGGCGTTCGTCGCCGCGCTCGATGCGCAAGAGGCAAGCGGCCGGCGCTACGGCCTGTGCGGCCCGCGGCAGTACACGTTACGCGAGCTGGTGCAGACGGTGTGCCGCCTCACCGGTCGGCGGCGGCTCGTGCTCGGCCTGGGCGATCGCCTGTCGTACGCCCAGGCGCGCCTGATGGAGCTCCTGCCGGTGAAGCTGATGACGCGCGACACCTACTACTCGATGCAGGTGTCGAGCGTTTGCGATGGCGCGTTCCCGTTCGGCATCGAGCCCGCGGCGCTGGAGGCGGTGGCTCCGCTGTGGCTCGCGGGTGGCGGGCGTCACGGGCGCTACCCGGGCCTGCGCGCGCACGCCGGGCGCTGATGGCAGACCTGCTCCTGGTCGTCGGCAACAAGAACTATTCGTCCTGGTCGCTGCGCCCCTGGCTGGCGATGAAGGTGCTCGGCATCCCGTTCCGCGAACACCGCATCGCGCTCTACCAGCCGGAGTCCAAGCGCGAGCTCTTGCAATACTCGCCCGCAGGCAAGGTGCCCTGCCTGGTCGACGGCGCAACGTCCGTGTGGGACTCGCTAGCCATCCTCGAGTACCTCGCAGAGCGGCACCCGGGTCTGTGGCCGGCGGACGCAGCGCTGCGCGCGCGCGCCCGCTCGATCTCGGCCGAAATGCACTCGGGCTTTCCCAACCTGCGCCAGCACATGAGCATGAACGTGCGCCGGCGCCACCCCGGCAAGGGACGTACGCCCGAGGTGCTGGCGGAGATCGCGCGCATCGTTGCCATCTGGAGCGAGTGCCGCGGCCCGTTCCTGTTCGGCCCGTTCGGCGCCGCCGACGCCATGTACGCGCCGGTGGTGCTGAGGTTTCGCACCTACGAGGTGGAACTGCGCTCGGTGTGCCGCGCCTACGCCGATGCGGTCCTCGCGCTGCCCGCGCTGCAGGAATGGATGCGCGACGCCGAGCGCGAAACGGAGGTCCTCCCGCAATTCGAGCTCTACGTGTGAAAGCCTACGTCGTCGGCGGCGTCGTGCGCGACGAGCTGCTCGGCCTGCCGGTCGCCGACCGCGACTGGGTGGTGGTGGGCGCCACCCCGGAGGACATGGTGCGCCAGGGGTTCCGGCCGGTGGGCAAGGATTTCCCGGTGTTCCTGCATCCCGAAACCCACGAGGAATACGCGCTGGCGCGCACCGAAAGAAAGAGCGGGCGCGGCTACCGCGGCTTCACCGTCTACAGCGCGCCCGACGTGACGCTCGAGGCCGACCTCGCGCGGCGCGACCTCACCATCAATGCCATGGCGCGGGACGAATCCGGGCGCTTGATCGATCCCTACGGCGGCGAGAAGGACCTGCGCGAGGGCGTGTTGCGGCACGTGAGCGCGGCGTTCGAGGAGGACCCGGTGCGGATCCTGCGCGTGGCGAGGTTCGTCGCGCGCCTCGGCTTTCGCATCGCGCCGGAGACGATGCAGCTCATGCGGCGCATGGTGGAGTCGGGCGAAGCGGACCACCTGGTCGCCGAGCGCGTGTGGCAGGAGTTTGCGCGCGGTCTGATGGAGACGCACCCGGCGCGGATGCTCGAAGTCCTCGCCGAGTGCGGCCTGGCGGCAAGGCTCCTGCCCGAACTGAAGAACGAGCGCGCGGCGCTCGAACGCGCGTCGCAAGCCGGCGCGCCCTTGCCGGTGCGCTTCGCCGTTCTCGCCTGGGGACTGGAGGAACAGGCCGTGCGCGCGCTGTGCGAGCGCCTGCGGGCGCCCAACGAGGATCTCGAGCTGGCGCAGGCCGCCAGCCGCTGCCGGCCGCGGCTGGCGGCCCGGGAGCCGCGCGCGCTGCTCGAGCTTCTGAAGCGCACGGATGCCATCCGCCGGCCTGAGCGCTTCGCACAGCTGCTGGCCGCCGCGCGGCTGGCCGCGCCCGAGGCGGACCTGTCACGGGTGGAGAAGGCGTTTGCCGCCGCTGCCGCCGTCGACGCCGGTGCCATCGCGCACGAGTCGGCCGCCGACATCGGCGCCCGGGTGGAACAGGCGCGCGAGAAAGCCATCACCCAGGCGCTGGCGAACATGTAGAGTAGTCACTATACTTTCGACCTAGAGAGGTATAGTGAATACTGTACTCAAGGAAAAGCAAACCGCGATCCTTGCCGCGGCGGAGCGGCTGTTCGCCGAGCGCGGCTACGCCGCCACGCGCACCGCCGATGTCGCCCGCGCGGCGCAGGTTACAGAGAGAACGCTCTTCAAGTACTTCCCCGACAAGGAGACGCTGCTCAATCGCGTGGTGCTCCCGGCGATGTCCGCGGCGGCGGCGGCGCCGCAGACCGGGGACGCACCGTTCGGCGACTGGTTCGCGGCGTTCCTGCGCGGGCGGCTGGCCGAGGCGCAAGCCCGGCCGCATGCCCTGCGGGTCGTGCTCATCGCGCTGCTGACGAGCGAGGCCGCGCGCCAGCGCTTCGGCCCACTGTGGAAGCGCCAGCTTTGGTCGGCGCTGGTGAAGGCCATCGTGCGCTTTCAGGCGCGCGGCGAGCTGCGCCGCGACCTCGACGCCGAATCGCTCACGCGCATGCTGCTGTCGCTGAGCCTCGGCTACCTGCTTACGCGCACGCTGGTTGCGCCGGCGCTCGCCTGGAACGACGAACGGGAGATCGAGCGCCTGCTGGAAGTCCTGCAGCGCGGCGCCGCGACCTCAGGCTTCGTTGCGGGCTAGAGAAGCCTGCCGATCACCCAGGCGACGAGGCAGAAGAGCACCGTGCTGGCGAGCGGGATGTAATACGCCCGGCCGCGCACGCTGAACCTCAGGTCGCCGGGCAGCCGCCCGATCCCAAGGCGCTGCAGCCAGGGCGTCGCCGCGGCGAGCACCGCGAGCGAAAGGAAGATCGTCAGCAGCCACTTGATCATCGGTGCCGACACGATACACTCGCGCGCTTTGCCGGGAGTCGCTCGTGATCGATCTGTACACCTGGAGCACGCCCAACGGCCGCAAGGTCTCCATCATGCTGGAGGAGTGCGTGCTGCCGTACCGCGTGCATCCGATCAACATCGGCAAGGGCGAGCAGTTCAAGCCCGAGTTCCTCGCCCTCAATCCCAACAACCGCATCCCGGCGATCGTCGATCCCGACGGCCCGGACGGCCGGCCGCTCGCGCTCTTCGAGTCGGGCGCGATCCTCATTTACCTCGCCGAGAAGACCGGGAAGTTTCTGCCGCGCACGCCGCGCGCTCGCCTGATCGCGCTGCAGTGGCTCATGTTCCAGATGGGCGGCGTCGGGCCGATGTTCGGCCAGGCGCACCATTTCCTGCGCGCGGCGAAGGAGCAGGTGCCCTACGCCATCAAGCGCTACACCGAGGAGACGCGGCGCCTGTACGGCGTGCTGCAGACGCGGTTGCAGGAAGCCGAGTACCTCGCCGACGAGTACTCGATCGCCGACATCGCCACCTTTCCCTGGGTGGCGCGCTTCGAGTGGCACAAGGTGGACCTCGCCGATTTCCCGGCGGTGAAGCGCTGGTTCGACGTTATCGCCGCGCGGCCGGCGGTGCAAAAGGGGATGGCGGTGCCGACGCCGCCGTAGTCATCGCGGGTTTGGCCTTTCAAATACGTCTCGCCTTTTCCGGCCGGGTGAATCTTCCGGCCGGAAAAGGCGAGATCATAGAGAACCGAGCGCAGGCAGTGCCTCGATTACCGCGCCTTCCTCGCGTACTTTGCAAGAAACGCGTTGATCTCCTCGATCCTCAACTGCGGCTCGCCGGGCACCGGCTGCGTGCCTTCCACGCGGTTCATCCACTGCATGTTCTCCTGCATGCGCGCCACCACCGCGCGCCACTCCCTGGCCGTGTAGCGCTTCGGGTCGGGCAGCACGTGGCACTGGTTGCAGGCGAGCCGAAACGGCTCGCCGGCGGGGGCGTACGCTTCAGGAATCTTTTTCGGATCGAGCGGCTTCTGGCCGTGCTTCTGCAGGTAGGTGACGAGCACCGTGGCTTCCTCGGCGCTCGGCGCCTTCACCCCGGCCATCATCTCCTCCATCAATTGCCCGAGGTTGCCCCTGCCTTCCATCCGCAGCACCATGCGCTCGACGATGGTGGGCCACTTGGCGGCGTGGTGCATCGCCGGGTTGGGCAGGTTGTGGCACTGCACGCAGTACTGCACCGTGAGGTGCGCACCGCGCGAGCGCGGCTCGGGGAGCTTCGCGAGCTCGAAGGTCGGCGGCAGGATGCGCTCGAGCAACGGCCCGTGCGGGCTCTCGGCCCAGCGCTGCTTCGCCGCCGCGATCTCGTCGGCCGCGGCCGCAATCGGCAGAGCGAGAAAGATCAGGACGGCGAGCCCGCGCATGGGTCTACAGCGTATGCGATCGGTCGCCGTTGGCAAAGCCGAGGAGCGGCTGGCGCACGCCCCGTCCCACCGCCAGGACCTTGAACAGCTCGCCCATCTCCGCGGGCGAGAGCAGCTTCTGCGCCTCGGCGGCGAGCGGCGCGTAGCGCGCGACGTCCCCGGCGTCCTCGTCCCCGAGCAGCTCCGTGATGCCGCAATCGACGAGGAACCGCGCCTGGTTGCAGTAGCCGAGGACTTCCAGCCCGCCGTCGCGCGCGGCGCGCGCCAGCGCCGTGAAATCGACGTGCGCGGTGATGTCCTGCAGGCCGGGATGGAAAAACACGTCGCCGTGCGCGCGATGGCGGTAGTGGCACATGAGCGTGCCCATGGTGCGCTGCGGATGGTAGAACTCGCGCTCGGGGAAGCCGTAGTCGATGACCAGGAGCGCGCCGCGCTCGAGGCGCTGGGCGAGGAGCTGCATCCAGGCGCGCGCCACCAGAGCGATCTCGCTCTCGTAGGGCACGGGAACGCGCAGCCGGTGCGCCGCCTCGCGCAGCTCGCCCGCGGCCGGGCGCTCGGCCCAGGCGAGCGCGCCGTCGATCCAGCTCACGCCGCGCTCCATCACGCCCTCGCGCCGCCAGGCGAGCGCGTGCACCGGCATGGCGTCGGCGACCTCGTTCGCCAGCATCACGCCGCGGAAACGCTCGGGCAGCCGCTCGATCCACTGCGCCCGTGAACCGAGGCGCGCGCGCTGGCGCGCGGCGAGCTCGGCGCTCGTCTCGAGGATCAGGTAGCGCTCGGGCGCGAGCTCGGCGATGAGCGCTGCGGCGAGGGCGCCGCTGCCGGCGCCGAATTCGAGGATCGCATCGCCGGGCTGCAGAAGTTCGGCGATCTGGCGCGCGAGCGTGCGCGCGAACAGGGTCCCCATTTCCGGCGCGGTGACGAAGTCGCCCGGGGCGCCGAGCTTGGCCGCGCCGCCGGCGTAGTAGCCCAGGCCCGGCTCGTGCAGCGCCATCTCCATGTAGCGCGCGAAGCCGATCCAGTTGCCGTCGGCGGCGAGCTCGGCGCGGACGCGCTCCGCGAGCCGCGCGCTCGCGGCGCGCGCTTCAGGCTCCGGTTCGGGCAGCATGCGGCGAATTTAACCTAGAATCTCCGGGTGACGGACGTATCCCTCGAGAGCAAGGTGGCGCTGGTGACGGGCGCGGCGCGGCGCGTGGGCGCGGCGATCGCACGCCGCCTGCACGCCGCGGGCGCGAACATCGTCATTCACTACCGCGGCGCGGAGGCCGACGCCGCGCAGCTGGAGAAGGACCTGAACGCGCGGCGCCCGGGCAGCGCGCTCAAGGTGCGGGGCGATTTGCTGGCGCCGATCGCGCCGCAGGCGCTGGTGGGCGCCGCGCTGCAGCGCTTCGCGCGCCTGGATTTCCTCGTCAATAACGCTTCGGCCTTCTACCCCACGCCGCTCGGCGAAATCGAGGCGAGCCACTGGGAGGAGCTGATCGGCTCGAATCTGCGGGCACCGTTGTTTCTGGCGCAGGCGGCCGCGCCGCAGCTCGCGCTCGCCGGCGGCGCGATCGTCAACATCGCCGACATCCACGCCGAGCGGCCGCTGAAAGGCTACCTGGTGTACAGCGTGGCGAAGGCGGGCCTGGTCTCCCTGACGCGCGCGCTCGCGCTCGAGCTGGCGCCCGCCGTGCGCGTCAACGCGGTCGCCCCGGGCGCCATCGCCTGGCCCGAGGACGGGAAGTTCGAGCCCGCGGAACGCGCGCGCATCGTCGCCTCGACGCCGCTCGCGCGCACCGGTGCGGAGGACGACGTGGCGCAGGCGGTGCAATTCCTGTGCAGCGCGCCTTTCGTCACCGGCCAGGTGCTGGCGGTGGACGGCGGGCGCTCCGTTTTCCTTTGAGCCGGCGATGAACGTCGTTCGCCTGCACCGCGATCCGCGCAAGCAAGCCTACGAGGCCGGCAAGCTCGCCAAGCGCCTGCGCCGCCAGGTGGGCGAGGCGATCGCCGACTACGCCATGATCGAAGCGGGCGACCGCGTCATGGTGTGCCTTTCCGGCGGCAAGGACAGCTACGCCCTGCTCGAGGTGCTGCGCGCGCTGCAGGAAAAATCGCCGGTGGCGTTCGAACTCATCGCCGTCAACCTCGACCAGAAACAGCCCGGCTTCCCGGCGCACGTGCTGCCGGAGTATCTCGCCGGGCTCGGCGTGGCGTTCAGGATCGTCGAGCAGGACACCTATTCGGTGGTGAAGCGCGTGCTGCCGGAGGGCAAGACCCTGTGTTCGCTGTGCTCGCGCCTGCGCCGCGGCGTGCTTTACCGCGTCGCCGGAGAGCTTGGCGCCACCAAGATCGCGCTCGGGCATCACCGCGACGACATCCTGGCGACCTTCTTCCTGAATCTCTTTTTCGGCGGCAAGCTGAAGGCGATGCCGCCGAAGCTGCGCTCGGATGACGGCCGGCACGTGGTCATCCGGCCGCTCGCCTACGTGCGCGAGGACGACCTCGCCGCCTACGCCGAAGACAAGGGCTTCCCGATCATCCCTTGCAACCTGTGCGGCTCGCAGGATCACCTGCAGCGCCGCGTGGTGCGCCAGATGCTCGGCCAGTGGGAAAGGGAGCACCCCGGGCGGGTAGAATCGATCCTGCGTGCGCTGGGCGACGTGCGACCCTCGCACCTCTTGGACCGCAAGCTGTTCGACTTTAGCTTGGGAGCGACCGATGAAACCCGTTGAAGACGTCAGCCGCGAGGCGCGGGAACTCGAGGGCATCGTGCCCACCGTGAACCTCGCCGCCGAGGAAGGGCGCAAGGATTTCTACGTGCGGGCCAAGAAGCAGAACCTCGCGCCGCTGTGGCGCGTGCTGCACGGCCTCGTCACCGAGAAGCCCACAACGCGCGCCGTGCCGGCGATCTGGCATTACGCCGACGTGCGCCCGCACCTGATGGAGGCCTGCGAGCTGATCGGCGCGGCCGAGGCCGAGCGCCGCGTCATGGTGCTGGAGAACCCGGGGCTGCCAGGCCAGTCGCGCATCACGCAGAGCCTGTTCGCGGGGCTGCAGATCATCCTGCCGGGCGAGATCGCGCCGGCGCACCGGCACACGGCCTCGGCGCTGCGCTTCATCGTCGAGGGCAGGAACGCCTTCACCGCGGTCGCCGGCGAGCGCACGATGATGGCGCCGGGCGACTTCGTCATCACGCCCTCCTGGACTTGGCACGACCACGGCAACGAGGGCCAGGGGCCGATGGTGTGGCTGGACGGCCTCGACATGCACATCGTCAACCTGCTTGCGGCGAGCTTCCGCG